>DASPJC010000256.1:0-11738 GCA_035628815.1 Ohtaekwangia sp.
TGATGACCATGATGGGAGCACCACCGGATGAAGCAGCACCACCGGCCGACTCTGCTGCAACGCCAGGCCTTTCGCTGGCAGATTTTCTCACCCAGGAAAAATACACCCTCGGTGTCAGCGATATCATTATCACATCGACCAACGGGGCAGTTATTGCGTCGACCGATTCCGGGGTCAAAGGTAACTTTGCCGACCCGGATGGCATGACCTTCGATCGCGCGAAGAGTGGTATCTATTTTTCCAATGTGCAGCGCCACAAGGAAGGATTCTTCACTTACGCGGCGGGCGCCTACAACGACAATAACGGGGCGCAGCAGCTGATCCTTTTGAAGCTCAACCTGAACGAACCCTATAAAATACTGCGGAACTATCATGGCCTTGGGGCCACCGGGGAAGTACTGATCGGTCATGCCGATACCGTGCGGAAAAAAGGATTCATTGTCAGCCCGATACGAAAAGATCCCACGGCTGCGATTGTCATGCACAATGACTCCGATCTTTTTATTGAAGGCTTTACAGCGCTGATTCGGGGAAACAAACTTCGCCCCGCCGGTAAAGATCTGGATGGAACACCCATCCTGCAGGTGGGACGTAAACTCGCTTACGGCAATCTGGCGCTTATCGCGAAGATGGACCAGAACGAAGCCAACGGTGACGCTACGGCATTGATCCAGACGTTCATCTTTGCAGGGCTCTGTATTGCCGCCCTTGCCACGCTCATGGCCATGCTGTTCGCGCGTTCACTCACGCGACCACTGTATGCCATGCGCAACACCATCGACCTTGTCGCACAAGGTGTTCTTCCCGAAACAACAGAGGAGCGCGGACGTGACGAATTCGGCCAGATGGGAAAGAAAGTCGATGAACTGGTGCATACTTTGCGCGGCAACGCCGACTTTGCCAAGCGTATCGGCGAAGGCAAATACGACACAGAGTTCAAGCCCGCCAGCGAAAATGATATCCTGGGGATGTCGCTTATTACCATGCGCAAGAACCTCGTGGAAAATGAGCGGCAGGACAAAGAGCGGAACTGGATCGTGCGCGGCGTGGCGGAGATCAGCGAGATCCTTCGCATGCACGATGCCATCGATGAACTCGGCGACGACGTGATCAAATTCATCCTTGGTAAAATCGGTGCAATACAAGGCGCATTCTACGTGGTGAACGACGAAGTTTCACCCGTGCTGATCGAGCTTCGCGCCAGTTATGCATACAATCGTAAAAAATATCTCAAAGCCAAGTTCAAACTCGCGGAAGGACTCGTAGGCCAGGCTGCCGCCGAGAAAGACACCATCATGCGGACGGAAATACCCGACGACTACGTTACCATTACTTCCGGGATACTCGGTGATCAGCGACCGGGATGTGTACTCATCGTTCCCCTGATCACCAACGATGAGGTGTATGGTGTGCTGGAGTTCGCCGGCTTCAAACGGTTTGACAACTCGCAGGTGAATTTTGTAAAGGAGCTTTCCCTGATCCTGGCCCGCACGATCTTCAACATCAAGGTGAACGAGCGCACCCGCAGGTTACTGGCGGAATCACAGGAGATGAGTAACGAGCTCAAGGAAAAGCAGGAAGTACTGCGCCAGAACGCCGAAGAGATGCAGGCCACACAGGAAGAACTTCAACGCTCGAATCAGAAACTGGAAGAACAGATCGAAGAGGTAAACCGCACCCAGAAGCGCATGCAGCTGCTGCTGGAAAATGCATCAGAAGTCATTACCATCTACGAAGAAGACGAAAGCATACGCTACATCTCCCCTTCCGTCGAAACCATTCTGGGGTATGGTCAGAAGGAAATGATCGGCAAAAGCGATATCGACAAAGTTCACCCTGATCACCGTAACAACGTCAAGGAGCTGTTTCGCCGGATGAAAGAAAATCCCGACGAGAAAGTTACCATTCAATACGAGTACAGGGCAAAAGACGGGACCTTTATCTGGATCGAGTCGGCCGGAACGAACAACATGTCGAACCCCGCGATCCACGGTTTCATCCTGAATTCGCGCGATATCACCGAGCGCAGAAGAGCTGAACAGGAACAGCGGATGCGCAGTAAGATGCAGGCCCTTTCAGAAAACTCGCCTGACCTTATCACGCGACTGGAGCATGAAGAGATTTCCTACATTAACCCCGTCATCGAAGATTACACCGGTAAAAAACCGGCCGCATTCCTGAACCGGAAGGTCCGCGAAGCAGAACTCGATAAAGATGTACTGGAGGGCTGGCTCCGCGTGGTGGAGCAGGTCAATGCGCTGAATGAAACGGTATCAACGGAAATGAATTTCCCTTCCGAAAAAGGCACACGCATCATGCAGGTGAATGCGATCCCGGAGTTCGATGAAGCGAACAAAGTCGAGTCCGTACTCGTGGTGTCGCACGACATCACCGAGCGGAAAATGATCGAGCTGGAGATCCAGAACAAGAACAAGAAGATCACGGAAAGTATAAACTATGCAAAACGAATCCAGACGGCCATCCTGCCCAACAACAGGGTCATCAGCCGCACCCTTCCGGATTCCTTTATCCTTTACAAACCGCGCGACGTCGTGTCAGGAGACTTTCCATGGTATGTGCAGATCAAGGAGGATATCTTCATTGCGGCGGTTGATTGCACGGGTCATGGTGTACCCGGCGCGTTGCTATCACTGATCGGTTACTTCCTCCTGAACGATATCGTACGAAGCAGGAAGATCACCGAACCGGGTAAGATCCTGGATCTGCTGGACGAAGGCGTAACGACAACCCTTCGTCAGGATGAAGATGCTACCACGAAGGACGGTATGGACATCGCCCTGTGTAAGATCAACCTGAATGATGGCATCGTGGAGTACGCCGGCGCACATCGCCCGCTGTACATTATGAAGAACGGCGTGATGGAGGAAGTGAAAGGAAATAAATTCCCCATCGGCGGTGGTATATTTAAGAACCAGACTAATTTTACCAATACGAAGATCAAACTGCAGAAAGGCGATTCGATCTACTTCAGCTCGGATGGGTTCCCCGACCAGTTCGGCGGTCCCGAAGGGCGGAAGTTCGGTCCGAAGCGGGTACGTGAAATTGTTGAACGCATCCATCAGCGGCCCATGAACGAAGCGGTAACAGTGTTTGATACGGAATGGGAAGCCTGGCGCGGAGATCAGAAACAGACCGATGATGTGTTGCTTATCGGTATTAAGTTTTAAACAGAACGCCTGCCGTGCGGTAACCTGCCGGGAGGGTTTATTAAAATAAAATTTTAACTTAGCGAACCTCAATATTAATCTAACCTTCTGTCGCATGAATTATATCTATGATCTGCACCACACCATGATGTCTCAGAAATTGATTCTGGTCTATCAGGGCGACTTCACCCAGGAAAGCACCAAATCCATTCTGGCCATGGCCGAGCGAAACCTTGATTCTTCCGGTGAAGATTCCAGCATCAAGCGAAAGGTTTTCAATGTGATGGTTGAAGCACTTCAGAATATTGTCAAGCACAGCGACGAACTGGTCGATGGCGAGACACGAAGCCATGCAGCCATTTTCCTGATCGGAAAAGAGTCGGACCGGTATCGCATAATGTCGGGCAACCCTATCCGCAAGGCTAACGTCGCCGCATTGCGACAGAACCTTGAACACATCAACAGTCTCGATAAGGATGGGTTGAAAGACCTTTACAAAGAGATCATCAAGAACACGACCATCTCTGAAAAGGGAGGAGCCGGGCTGGGTTTTGTGGACATGGCCCGGAAGTCCGGCGAAAAACTGGAATTCGATTTTCCCGAAATGTCGAACGACTACTGCTTCTTTTGTTTGAGGGTGAATGTACCGCGCGCTGAATAAATTGATCAATTAAAATAGATTTACACCATGGAAATATTAAATCTGGAAGGCACAGAAGACACTCCGAAAATAATCCTGGATAAGAAAAACGGAATTTTCGAAATTTCAGGACGTTCGCTGCCGGAGGATTCCGCTGAGTTTTACCGGCCGGTTCTCGAATGGATCGAAAAGTACGGCAACGAACCAAATCCGACTACGGAATTCGTATTCAAGCTCGAGTATTTCAATACCGCCTCTTCCAAGCTGATCCTTGATGTACTCTCCTCGCTGGAAGACATTAAGGACATGAAGATCCTGTGGTATTTTCACGAGGACGATGAGGATATGGAGGAAGCGGGGCAGGAATTTTCCGAACTCGTGGAAATTCCCTTCGAATTCAAAACGTATTGATGCATAGGGATTAACTCCCTCACCGCTAATCGGTTATCGGGCATGCACGTTTATCCCGGCATGACTGATAACCGATATTTTTTTATACCTTTATAAAATTGCTTTATAGCCTATGAGTGAAGAAATACTCAAAGCCCTCACCCAACTTTTTGCAATTATTACGAAACAGGATGGTGGGGTAACAGAACGGGAGCGCCAGTTTGTTATCAATTTTTTCCAGACCGAACTAGACCAGGATTCTATAAAGGAATATCTTGATCTCTACGATCAATTCTCCGGGTACGGTAAGGAAGATGACGGAAAATCCAAGCTTACCTCTGTCCGCGACTCCGTCAAAACGCTGGGCATCTGCAAGAAAATCAACAAGACGCTCACCCAGAAACAGAAGATCGTTGTTCTCATTAAGCTGCTGGAGCTCGTCAGCACCGATAAAAATTTTACACCCCAGCGCATGGAGATCATCAATACGGTCTCCACCGTGTTTAACATTATCCAGGACGAGTACCAGCTGATCGAAAGCTTTGTCATTTCCGAAGACGCGCGATCACTGAACTTCGTCGACATCCTCCTGCTCAACTCCCACGACAAAGCGGAAGAAGGAAAATTATACAAACACGTCCATGGCCACATCCAGGGCGATCTCATTTTCATGCGGATCCGCAGCGTGGACATGTACTTCACCAAATATCTTGGGGAAGAATCCAATGTGCTCAATGGATTCATCATGCAGCCCAACCGGGTGTACCTTTTCTCGCATGGAAGCACCATCAAAACGCAGGCCGGCGACGCGCTTTACTACAGCGACCTGGTGGCAAACTTCAATGAAGAACTGAAGACCACCAAGCTTTCTTTCAACGCCACCATCGACGAACTTAAATTTCCCAATGGCGCCATCGGACTGCGGAACGTACTCATCGCGGAAGGGCCCGGCAAGCTCATCGGCATCATGGGTGCCAGCGGTGCGGGAAAGACGACGCTCCTCAATGTCATGGCCGGACTGGTTAAGCCAACCAAAGGCAACATCATGATCAACGGGTTTGATATCCACACCCAAAAAGACCGGATCCATGGTGTTATCGGCTATGTGTCGCAGGACGATCTGCTGATCGAAGAACTTACTGTTTACCAGAACTTATACTACAACGCCCGGCTGTGTTTTGCCGATTTTAAAGAAGATCAGTTGCATGCCCGCGTTATGGAAGTGCTGGAAAACCTCGGGCTAGACCAGCGCAAGGATCTCCGGGTCGGAAACCCGCTGGACAAAACCATCAGTGGTGGTCAGCGCAAGCGACTGAACATTGCGTTGGAACTCATACGCGAACCGGCGATCCTGTTCCTCGACGAACCAACATCAGGTCTTTCATCGCGCGATTCGGAAAACGTCATTGACCTCCTGAAGGAACTGTCCCTGAAGGGCAAGCTTATCTTTGTCGTCATTCACCAGCCGTCGTCGGATATTTACAAGATGTTCGACAAAATGGTGATCATGGATACCGGCGGGTATCCCGCCTATTACGGACCTCCCGTGGAAGCCGTCACCTATTTCAAGAAATCTACCCACCAGGTTGATAGCAACCGCGGACAATGTGAAACCTGCGGTAATGTCAACCCGGAGCAGATCTTCAACATCATTGAAGCGAAGGTTGTTGACGAATACGGGCAACCTACCAATAAGCGGAAGGTTTCACCGCCGCAGTGGTACGAGCTTTACAAAGAGCGCTTTAATATCCAGCGTGTCGAAGACGAGCGGGAGGAACCGCCACATTCCCTGCGGCTTCCGAACAAGTTCCGCCAGATGCTTATTTTCGCCACACGCGATACGTTATCGAAGTTAAGCAACAAGCAATATCTTCTGATCAACTTGCTGGAAGCACCGCTGCTGGCGATCATCCTTGCGTTCATCATCAAATACAAAAGTGCACCCGGCGGCGCCGAGTATGTTTTCCGCTTCAATGAAAACATACCCGCATTCATCCTGATGTCCATTATCGTGGCATTGTTTATGGGATTGACGGTAAGTGCAGAAGAGATTATCCGCGACCGGAAAATCCTGCGACGTGAATCCTTCCTGAACCTGAGCTGGAACAGTTATCTCACTTCCAAACTTGGCATCCTGTTCACCCTGTCCGCCATTCAGACATTCCTGTTTGTCCTGATCGGCAACATGATCCTTGAGATCGAATGGAGTATGCTCCTGCCCTTCTGGTTTGTACTGTTCACGATCTCGTGCATGGCCAATGTCCTCGGCCTGAATATTTCGTCGGCATTCAATTCCGCGGTGACCGTCTATGTCATGATCCCGCTGTTGCTGATACCCCAGATGATCCTGAGCGGTGTGCTTTTCAGCTTCGATAAACTGAACGACACCATCAGCACGAAGGGTAAAGTACCCATTGTAGCCGATATGATGGCGTCGCGGTGGGCGTATGAAGCGATGGCTGTCTATCAGTTCAAGAACAATTCGTTCGAAGCGCCTTTTTACATCTGGGAGAAGGGTGAAGCGCAAACCGACTTCAAAGCTTCTTTCCTGTCGGACGATCTCGAAAAAAGGAGACGGTTCATCGACGATAATATCAAGACATCAGATGATTCTGTCCGGCAGCTTATTCAACGTGACCTTACGCTGATACAAACGACGCTGGCCGACGACTACTACAAGAAAGGATTCGAAAAAGAGCTGGCTACACCCTGGACACCGGCGACTTACACCCCCGAATTTTCCAAAAAGCTCGAGACGTTCCTGGCCGGCTATCGCAAGTTTTACCAGGACATGTTCAATCGCGCCGTTATGGGAAAGGAGGCACTGATGGCCAGGATGCAGAATGATAAGGACAATCCTTATAACCTGAATGAAGCTAAAAACAGGTACTTCAATGAAAGCATGGCCGACCTCGTGCGGAACGTTACCGAAAAAGAACGCATCATCGAGTTCAACGGTCAGCTGATTCAGCAGATCAACCCGGTGTTTCAGGACCCCGACGTTAGCAACCCGCTTAACTACCGGGCACCGTTCTTTGCGCCCCAGAAGAATTTGCTGGGATCACCGGTAAGCACATACCTGTTCGATGTGCTGGTGATCTGGCTCATGACGGTTGTATTGTATATTACCCTTTACTTCGAGCTGTTAAAAAAACTGGTCAATGCCTTTGACCGCACCCCCGGAAAAGCAAGCCGGCCCAAGGGAGATGAACCAAAAAAGAAATAAAGCATACAGGTAACTTTTTGGCCGGGAATGGTTAATTTTTAACTTTGTAAACGTATAATTTTATAATTATGAGAATTGTAATTATCGGGCTCATCCTGGCAATCTTCAGTGCTTGCGGATCCGGTAACAAAAGTGATGAAAAGGCTTTCCTGGAAGGCCTCGATTCAACAAAGACCGAGGGCCCCAGTATTTCTTCAGAAGTTATCGGAGATATTCTCCAATCCATCCCGGCCCCCCTGGAGATCTCCGTTTTGCTGAAGGAGTCAGGAAAAAAATACAACGCAGGTTACCTGAACTCACCCGATAATCTTCCCCGGTATAACAGCAATTACCAGAAAGCACTTAATCTTGGCATTTACGGCACCGACCTCGGTTATACCAACATCTATGAACAGAACCAGGATGGTGTAAAATATATGACCGCGATTAAGGACCTGGCGGACGGACTCAGTATCGGGCAGTTTTTCGACATCGAAACAGTAGGGCGTCTTGCCACCAACAGCAAGAACCTCGATTCCCTTCTGCTTATCACAACACAGAATTTCAACAGCATCAACCAGTACTTACAGTCACAGGGCAGGGCTAACCTGAGTGTGCTCTTACTGACCGGCGGGTGGCTTGAGGCATTGCACGTGGTGTGTGAAGTTGCCGCTGCAAGTCCTGACAACAAGCAACTTCGCGAAACCATCGGCGAGCAGAAAATCATTCTTGAAAACATTATGCTCCTGACTTCCTTCTACAAGGATAGCGATCAGAATATGGCCGCGTTGCTTACCGACCTGCAGGAACTGAAAGCGTTGTACGACAAGGTGACCATTACCTACACCTACAAAGAATCGACTTTTGAAATTGTGGATGGTGTGATGGTGATCAAGGATAACAGTACCAGCACCATCGAGATCACCGATGAGGATATCAAGAACATCAGTGCAGCGACTTCAAAGATCCGGAATAAGATAATATCATAAGATGAGGAGCCCTATGAAAAAATTAATTTTAATTGTTCTTTCCGTTTGCGTTCTAAGCACCTTAGAAGTTATCGGGCAGTGCAACAGTGAAGCTTTAAGCAATCAATGTATACCGAAACTCGCCTCAGGTTTCAACTTCCTTAAAAGTTATAAGATCGAAAAAGGCGGAAAGGATTTCGTCGAATATTCTTATGTCTTTACCAAAGGAACACAATACATGATCAACATCTGTGCAGCAACCCAGCCTACGGACGGCATCGTGGTTAGCCTGTTTGATTCGAACCGGAATAAAGTAGCAACCAGCAAGGTCAACGGTCAGTTCATTTCAGCGATAGCGTATCCTTGCAACACGACAGGTATCTATTACATCCAGTATACTTTCGACGGCTCGGCCAGTTACTGCGGCGGCAGCGCGCTGGGGTTTAAACGCTGAGTTCCGATCAACAATTTCCCGCAGGCCTTCTTCACCGAAGGCCTTTTTATTTTATCATCGCACATGGAAGAATGTAACCTGCAGTTTCCGTACCGCGCGCGCTATTACCGCTCCCAGCCCATCGGTCCCGGTATCCGCAAGGTGTGGTTTGTGCTTCACGGCTACGGCCAGCTGGCAAGCTACTTCGTTCGGAAATTCAGCGCACTGGAAAACAAAGGCATTTGCATCATTGCTCCCGAAGGACTATCGCGTTTTTATCTGCAGGATGTAAACACACGCAAGCAATCGGGCAAGGATCGCGTGGGTGCCACATGGATGACCAAAGAAAATCGTCAGGCCGACATCGATAATTATGTGGCGTACCTGACGAAAATTTATGAACTGGAAATCCCCCCGAATAAAGACATTGCCATCACCGTCCTTGGCTTCTCACAGGGCGCAGCTACCGCGTCGCGCTGGGTGATGGACGGCCGCATTGCGTTTGACAGGTTAATTCTTTGGTCCGGTGTTTTTCCGCCCGACCTCAGGTTCAGCCCGGATTCCAACAGTCTTCGCGGCAAAGAAACAGTATTTGTTTACGGCGACAGCGACCCGTTTGTGACTTCCGACCACCTTGCCGAAATGGAGGCCTTGTCGGCTAAACTGCAGATCAATCCTTCCAGGATCACGTTTCATGGCGGCCATGATATTGACACAGAAACGTTGATGTCGCTGATTTAAATTCTTTTGACAAGCGTACTGCTGGCTTGCGCGGCGGGGAATACCGTAATATCAGCAAGCACGACGTGGGGGGGAGCCTGTAATACGTATAAGATAATCGAAGCAATGTCTTCTCCTTTCAATGGCTCGATACCTTTGTACACCTGAGCAGCTTTGGTAGTGTCGCCCTTGAATCGCACCAGTGAAAACTCAGTATCCACCAGGCCGGGATTGACCGATGTTACCTTGATGCCATAAGCGTTCAGATCCATCCGGATACCTTTCGTCAACGCATCCACGGCGAACTTGCTGGCGCAATAAACATTGCCGTTTGGATATACCTCTTTCCCCGCAATGGAACCGAGGTTGACAATGTGACCCGACTGCCGCTGCGTCATCCCGGGAATGATCTCGCGCGATACGTAGAGCAGACCTTTTACGTTGATATCGATCATTGCATCCCAATCCGACAAGCTTCCTGTTTGAATCGGATCGAGACCGTGTGCATTGCCGGCATTGTTGATCAGCACATCGATGCTTTGCCAGTAGTCCGGCAGCGATGCAATCGCCGCGTGTACCGCGTCCTTATCGCGGACGTCGAATGCAAGGGTGGTCACTTTGGTCTTTTGCGATAGCTCACCCGAGAGGCTCTCCAGCCTGCCCTTCCTTCTCCCACAGATGATCAGATCAAATCCATTATCTGCGAGTAGACGGGCGGTGGCCTCTCCTATTCCTGAGGTGGCCCCGGTGATCATTGCTATCCTGTTGCTCATGCTATTGAAAAAGCAAATAAACCGTAATGGTATTGGTATTGATGCGTTGTAGTGGCGTGCCGTAAGCATTGGTACGGTCGCCCAGTAAATTCGTGATACCGCGCGAGAATCTTATTTCAGGTGAAAATTTGAAAAGCGGATAATAAAGATCGAAACCGAATCCTGCCTCCAGGCTGAGGTTTGATCCACGGATGCCGAGGTTACCACTTTCGTCCTCCTCATTCTTGCCGGATGCCTCAATAGCGGGCTTTACGCCACCGATCATGTACATCCGGATATTGCCCCTGCGCTCCGATTTGTATTTGAGCAGCACCGGGAATTCAACCATCGTTGTTTCCACGAGCTCCTCCTTTCGCGGCGTGTCATCGGTAAAAAGATAGGTAAGCCTATGTTCATAGAATGCAACCTTGGGCGTTAAGCGGATATCAAGGAAATCGGTGAGGCGGTAATTGACGATGAAGCCCAGTGAAAAACCACTCGACCAGGATGGGTTGACGGAATGCAGTGTATCGAATTTCGGTGTTACCACCATGCTGTCAGAATACTTGATCTGATAGGCGGAAGTATGAAGCCCGATCAAAAAGCCATACGTGAGCTTCTTGTCGTCGTAATTGGGATTATTCCGCCGGGCCCAACGGCTCTTTTGTGCCTCGCATACCAACGCGCAGGGCATCAACAGGAGCACAAGGATTATTTTGCACCGCTGTAGATGGAACTGATTCCAAAGGTTAGTGTCCTGCATTTCGTGTCTTTAAATCCAACCGTACGTAAGCACTCGAGAAAATCATCACCATCCGGAAAAGCGGCTACCGACTCCGGCAGATAGGTGTAGGCGGCCCTATCGCTTGAAACCATCCGGCCTATTTTAGGTAAAACGAATTTAAAATAAAAGCTATACACCTGCCGGAAAGGAAATGTACGGGGCCGGCTGAATTCCAGCACCACCAGCATCCCTCCGGGCTTCAGTACGCGGTAGATCTCCCGCAGTCCCCGCTCCAGGTTTTCAAAGTTCCTTACCCCAAAAGCAACGGTTACAGCATCGAATTTATTTCCTTCGAAGGGTATATTTTCCGAATCGGCGCACAAAAGCTCAACCTTATCATCCACTTTGCGCGCGGCCACCTTCTTTCGGCCCACGGCCAGCATTCCTTCAGAAATGTCGATACCCGTCACTTTCTCTGGTTTGAGCGACAGCGCCTGGAGGGCAAAATCACCGGTACCGGTAGCAACATCGAGGATCTGGCGGGGCTTCAGGGGTTCGAGCAACCGGATCGACTTTCGCCGCCAGCCTTTATCGATACCCATGCTGAGGAGGTGATTCAAAAAGTCATACCGGTGGCTGATGTTATCGAACATTTTCGCCACCTGCTCTTTTTTGCCTGCTTTTTCTTCCTTGTATGGAACGACGGTCATGGATTCCCTTTGGTCTTAAACAGGGCCGA
>DASPJC010000257.1:0-3123 GCA_035628815.1 Ohtaekwangia sp.
AAGGTATTGCTCACGCGGTAGATCCGGTCACCCTTCTCATGGAACCTGTCGTACAGGAAAAGGTCGCTGGTAAAAGCGATCAGGAGCAGGCCCACCGACATGCTGACGGCAAGTCCTATGATATTGATGGCGGAGAATAACTTGTTACGCACAATGCTGCGCCCGGATGTTTTGATATAGCTGCCGATCATGATCCAATGAATTAAAAGGTTTATAAAAGCGGGTTTACGAACAGTATAGGGGCGGAGAAATTTGAAGACATCAGCAATGTAAATCAGGCGTGCACGGGCCGGGCCCTTGTCACGGCAATGGCGTTCAAAGTATTCGTTCAGGTCGCCCTGGAGATCTTCCAGCAGTTCAGGCCGGCAATACCACGCCAGAAATATTTCAGCCCAACGCGGCGGGTGCGGTTTGGAGGATCTTCTCATGGGGTGCGCTTTAGGGACATTTCAGGAATAATACTCCACAGTTGCTCGCGGACTTCCCTCGCCCGGACAAGGCCCGCCTTGCCCGCGCTGGTAACGGAATAGTAGCGCTTGCGTTTGCCGCCACGGACGCTGGTAGCCTCACCTAAACGGCTCTTCACCAGGCCTTTTTCCTCCAGCCGGTTAAGAACTGCATGAACCACGCCCAGCTTAACGGACCGGCCGGTATGTTTCTGAAGCTCGTCGCAAATCGCTACGCTATAGCCATCATTGACAAGCGCCGCGATGGTAAGCAGCACCAGTTCTTCGAATTCTCCGAGGTTTGTTCCTTTCATGATCCCGCATTAATTACGTAAATGTATGTATTATTGTTTGCGAAGGATAAGGATTTATCAAACTATTCCATTTCTTCCAAGGAAACTTTTGGTTTCTGGATTCTGGTTACTGGCTGATACTCGTAAAGTTACAGGACCAATCATGAAAGTCAGGTCTGGACGTTGCCACGCGTTGGGAGGCACTGCGCAGCGTTTCAGTCGTTGCAAACAAATTGCCTGACGTCTGTAGCCAGTAGCGGTTGCTCACCAGAGGCTATTAATCAACAGCGAATAGTATTATTTAAAAAACCAGCCCGAAACTCGCGGCGCAAGGCTCGGCGTTATACTGGCATCTTTTTTTACTGAGATTACCACTAAGCCCATCCAAAACTTTACTCGTCGTATGAAGCCTTTAAAGAAAAGATTGCTTGCGCTGAAAGGCGATATCCGCATTGCTATTGTCGGCGCAGGGGATACCGGATTAGGCCTCTTTAACCAGGCCTGCATTACACCCGGTATGAAGCCCGTCGCAATTGCCGATATCCGGATTGAAAAAGCGATCAGTTGCGCCCAGCGTCTCAACCGCGATTATGAGATCGTACGGACTGTTGACAGTCTTCACCGCGCCATTGAACGTGGCAGGCTCGCCATAACGGACCATGGGGAGCTCCTGTGCTCATCCGAGCTGGTCAATGTGATGATTGAAGCAACCAACAACGTCCAACAGGGCGCTGTTCACGCGATGAAGGCCATCCAGCATCATCAGCATGTTATTATGATGAATACCAAGGCCGATATGATGTACGGGCCACACCTGTTGCAACTGGCCAACGAGGAAGGCGTGGTTTATACAGCCTGCGACGGCAGCAGGCAGGCGGTAATTAAAAAACTGGTCGACGATATGGATCTATGGGGACTCGACCTCGTGATGGCGGGATGCATGGAAATGCCGATCGATCGCTATATCCATCCCGGTCGCATTCTTTCGGGGCCGGACCGGTCACCCGACTACGGTTATATATCCCGGATGGATGGGACACGGCTCAATATGGAATTGTCTGTTCTGGCCAACGGGATCAACGGAACAGTTGCAGCACCAAGAATGCAGGGGATTCAGATTCCAAAGGTGCAGGACATCCTTTTGCATTATGATTTTGATGCCGTGTGGAGTAACAAGCTTCCGATCGTCGATTACATCGAAGGCGGTGAACCCGAGGGATGCGTGTTTGCTGTCGGCTATACTGACAATAAAATGCAGCAGGAACAACTGTCCACGTTGCAGCAGCTCGGATCAGGTCCGTATTATGTTTTTCACCGGCCACAAAGTCTGGGTACCATCGAAGCGATGGAATGTGTGATGGAGGCCTACTTCAACGGTACGGCACGATTGCAGCCACAGTATGGTATGAAGACAAATGTTTTCGCCTATGCAAAAAAATACCTGGAGAAAGGCGAAGTGCTCGACGGCCCCGGCGGTTATAAATGCTATGGTCAGATTGAAAACCTGGAGGAAAAACATTTTCCCGGTTTGCCAATCTGTCTCGTCGATGGCTTGAAACTGAAAAGCAGTATTCCCCCCGATCAGCGCATCACCCTGGAGGATGTCGATTATGACCCGGACGATATCGAATTCTCACTTTACTTCAGATCGCTCCAGGCCAATCCTCAGAAACCCATCCCGCCCCGCAAACGCGTCGTCGAGGAAAACCTGCAATACATCATACCCGTAACCTGGTAGCCTTACAGTTATTTATTATTCAACTATTCAATTATTCAACTATTTATTCAACCCTTCAATCTTCAACCCTTCAATATTGATTTATGCACAAACTTCGCGCTGCCATCATCTACTACAGTTCCACCGGTGCCAATTATCAGCTTGCTCAATGGGCGGCAGAAGGGGCGCAGCAGGCCGGCGCTGAAACCAGGATCGTAAGGGTTAAGGAGCTTGCACCTGAATCCGCCATCGCCGCCAATCCTGCCTGGAAGAAAAATCTGGAGGTTACTGCGCATGTGCCTGAAGCAACCATGGATGACCTTGAGTGGGCGGATGTCTATATCTTCAGTATCCCCACCCGTTACGGAAATCTTCCGGCGCAGATGAAGCAATTCCTCGATATGACGGGCGGGCTATGGGCGGAAGGCAAGCTTGCCAACAAGGTTGTGACGGCGATGTCGAGCGCGCAGAACGTGCATGGCGGCCAGGAAGAAACCATTCTTGCGTTGTACACGACCATGTATCACTGGGGTTGCATCGTGGTCGCGCCGGGCTATACCGATCCGGTATTGTATGCTGCAGGCGGAAACCCGTATGGAACCTCGGTGGCTGTCAGTCCGGAAGGAAAAATGCAGGCTGATGTCAAAGCCGCGGTTCAGTACCAGGC
>DASPJC010000258.1:0-12967 GCA_035628815.1 Ohtaekwangia sp.
TCCGAAATAAAAGCGCTTGGTGTGCGGGTCTCCGTGTTCATCGATCCAGTGCCACGGATGGCTGAAGGTGCTGCCGCCGTATCGGCGGACCGTGTAGAGTTCTACACCGAACCTTACGCGCGCGAATTTCACATCAACAAAGGCGTTGCCATTAAGCCCTATATTGAAAGTGCACGTGTCGCACACCAGGCCGGATTAGGCATAAACGCCGGCCACGACCTTGATCTTGACAATTTGAAATTTCTCAGGCAAAACATCCCCTTCCTTGACGAAGTATCGATAGGGCACGCGCTGATCTGTGACGCACTTTATCTTGGACTTGAAAACACGATTCAACTTTATCTCCGGCAGTTAAAGGAACCGTAGCCTCAAGTCAAAGATGCGCGGCGATCGCCAACCGCTTCCGGAAAATTTTGACAATACCGGTATCGTCAAAAACCTCAAACGACACCATATAGTAACCGATCCTCGCTTTGGTACCATCATCGCGATCTCCATCCCACCTGAAAAAACCTTCCGTACCCAGTGGCGCGTTGCTTACCAGCTCACGGACCTGGCGGCCCTGGGCGTCGTAAATTTTTACATTGGCCATAAAGCCGCCCCGTTCGAAATGAAAATGAATCCGGGTGAAATCCGGTTGCCCTGAAACCGGCACAAAGATTTCGGGCTCCAGCCGTACCGTTTCATCTGCAAGTTGTACTTCCGGACGCGTATTTGAATTAATTCTTCCCGGCGTGGCAAACCCGGACACCAAACTCGCCGACCGCCAGTTACCGGGATCTGTTGTGCCGGCCTTTATCGAGAGCCGTTCAAGAGAAACACCTTCTGTATCCTGGAGAAAAACCGAATGCATATCGTCCGAATAGGAAAACTGGTCGATGATGTTGTTTTGTTCGTCGACAAGAACAACAGATCCGGCATCATCATTAAACGCCGGCATGTCAGCTTCAAAAAAGTTTTCTCCCGCCGACTGGATGTACTCGCTTTTTACAGCGGGCACATCGGTTGTGATGACTACATACGCGCCAGGCTTCACGATGAAGTCACCGGCCATAAAGATCTTTTTGTTAACCATCGCGCCGTTGTCGTGGCCCGCCAGCGCCCAGTTTTTGAGGTTTATATATTTGTCACCAGTATTAACGATCTCCACAAAATCAACACCAGTCGGTGTGGGATTAAAAAGCACTTCGTTTATAACAACGTCAAGACTATCCGCCAGTTCGGGCAGGACAAACCCGGCGGTATTCCGGTCATTTGTTATGATATTGTTGTTGCAGTCCCTGACATTTTTAACCGCTATGCGGTACAGCGTTCCCGGGAGGATCGGTGTTGACAGGGTAACCATGATCTGTTTCAGCCCGGGATCCACAAAGGTCAAACCGCCGATGCTCAGCGGGGGGTGAAAGGTAAAATCAGCAATGGCAGGGACCTGATCACTTAATTTTTCATCGAATAGAATGACGAGCGTCGTTTCGGATTTCGCGAAAGCCTGCACCAGCCCCGGTCCTTGTGTATCCGGCTTATTCTCCTTCACTGAATTTTCTTTTCCCGGGGTGCCGCCGGCCTCGTGTACGGAACCCGTCCAGTTGTCGTGCTCACCGCAGGGATTGTTTACATCAATTAACTCCAGTGACCAGCCGCCGTCTTTCTTTGCGTTATCCTGGTACCACGTTTCGTCGTACGACACATCATCTATTACTGTTCCGTCAGGGTTTGCAAGCAGGATCCTGTCTGCTGCATTGTTCAACGAGGGAAATGCAGCGACGCCCACAACGGTACCGTAGGATGCAAAGGCATTTCGGCTGGTGTTCGCCGTTACAATGAGATAGTGGCCCGCGGCAATTGAAGTGTTTGCAATGATTGCTGTGGTGCTTCCGTCAGACAACGTCCATCCGGAGAGGTCGACTGTGGTTTCACTTCTGTTGAACAGCTCGATATACTCGCTTTCCGGCAGCGCGACCGGGGGCGACGGATCGGCAAAGATCTCGGTAATGATCACATCCTTCGGATTCGCCGGGACGGGTGGCACGTATGGCTCGCCCGTTACGATAAAATCATCGAAGTAAAATTTATCCGACCGGGTTGCAGAGTACGTGCAGACCATTCCAACGAAGGAAGAAGACCGGTGCTCTTTATCGTGCACGGTGCCTTCTGGAATAAAGGTTCCGGTGCTGCCGACATCGGAAAACAATGTCCAGTTGCCGTCGGGGTCGCGCTTGATCCTGACGCGCACATCCACCATCGGCTGATCGATGCGTCCATCTGATCCATCAATGATCCTGACAGCATTGGTGCCGGTTTGCTTGTACAGACTTATTTCGTCGGTTGCTCCTCCCGCCTGGACGAAGTAGCCCTTCAGTTCTGCAGTAAGGTCTGGCTTGTCCGAAGCCACATACACTTTTGTGTAGTTGGTGCCCGAAGGATTAAACAACAGTGTCAATCTGAATTCCCAGGTTGCGTTCAGAAGGGCTGACGACGGCGTACTGAGGTAAGCAGACCCGTTTGCAGCAGGCGCTTGTAAGTGCAGTTGTCCCGATGCGACGGCGAACAACAAATCGCTACCGGTCCAGACCGGATTGGCGGTAAAATTCCCGTCGGAAAAGTCGTCCGAGAATTGAGCTAACGCTTGTGTGGCATTTGATGCGAGCGTCACGGTTAGGATAATCCTGACCGTAATCGTTTTCAGAATAGAAAAACTGAATTTTTGATGATGATTTTTCATAGGCACAACGGTAAAAGACTAATTTTGCTAATTATAAAATTAACGAAAAATGAAACTCGCAGTAGTAGGTGCCACGGGACTTGTGGGACAGGAAATCCTTAATGTTTTAGCGGAAAGAAGTTTTCCTTTCAGTGAATTGTATCTGGTAGCCTCATCCAAATCGGTGGGACAGGTCGTTAAGTTCAAAGGAAAAGAGTACGCCATCAAGGGAATCGAGGAGGTTTGTAAGCTTGCACCCGATATCGCGATCTTTTCTGCCGGCGGAAATACGTCGCTGGAGTGGGCGCCGAAATACGCGGAAGCAGGGATTATAGTTATCGATAACTCTTCTGCATGGCGTATGGATCCTACGAAAAAGCTGATTGTTCCGGAAATCAATGGAAACCAGCTGACCATCGACGACCGGATTATCGCCAACCCAAATTGTTCGACCATTCAAATGGTGATGGCGCTGGCGCCACTCCATGTGAAATACGGGATTAGAAGAATCGTGGTATCGACCTATCAGTCTGTTACCGGGACAGGTAAAGATGCCGTGCAGCAGATGATGGATGAACGCCAGGGGATAAACGGCCATAAAGTATATCCTCATCCCATCGACATGAATGCGCTGCCACACATCGATTCATTTCTAGACAATGGCTATACCAAAGAGGAGATGAAAATGGTCAATGAAACGCGCAAGATCCTGGGGGATCCGAAACTTGCCGTGACTTCAACCACGGTTCGCATTCCTTCCGTGGGCGGCCATTCTGAAGCAGTGAATGTTGAGTTCAACGAGGACTTTAACCTTAGCGAGATCCGTTCGATCCTTGCCAGCACGCCGGGCGTTATTGTTCAGGATGATCCGAAGAATAACATTTACCCCATGCCCATCAATTCGAAAGGAAGGGATGAGGTATTTGTCGGACGTTTGCGAAGGGATGAGTCGCAGCCGAACACGCTTAACATGTGGATAGTCGCCGACAACCTCCGCAAGGGTGCGGCAACCAACGCCGTTCAGATAGCAGAATTCATGATGGAAAGAAGCCTTGTTTATTAACCGACGCTCTTCTCGGTGTAAAAAAAAGCTGTCTCTCAGGACAGCTTTTTTTATGCAGATTATTCAATCACCTGGATGGGAAAGGAGACTTCGACGTCGGTTTCCCCGGCGCCGGGGCATGTTCCGTCTTTTTGTCCGGGCTGATGGCGAAGAACAAGCGTTAAGGTTCCTTCATCACCGCCCGTGCCTGTTGTCCAGGTGGTTGACAAGCCAATGGGATGGCCTGATTCGTCCGTATCTTCATACGCAACGGTGACGTCGGCGCCGGCGACTGAAAAGCAAAACAGGTGGTCGTCGCCTTCTGACGCGATCTCTTCTGTGATATCTTCGACAGGCGATACTGTTTCGTTCAACAACGTTATCTGTGCATCGTACAACGTGCCTGTTATAAGTGTGGCTACCGATGGGGTAATGACAGGATTGCCATCACCGCTTTCATCATACCATTTCAACTGAATTTCGTTTCCGCCGGACCGGGGCACAAGATCGACGATGACCGTGGTAATGACCTCTTCTTCGTTGACCGGCTGCGGGTCATCCTTGCAAGCAGCAATGGTAACGGCAAGGATAAGGATTGGAAGGATCGTAAGATCGGTTTTCAGTGAGCGTGGAAATGTTTTCATCATGGTGTTTGATTTTTTTCAGGTTTATCGTTTTTAAGCAGGTCGTATTTTATCCGGATGGAAATGTTTCGCCCAATATCATCGGCGAAGTACCGAAGGCGGTTCATATAATTGCGATAGGAAGTATTGAGCAGGTTTTCTCCTTTTATGCTGACGGTCATTGAATGCTTTCCTGCCGGGAAGACCGTTCCCATTTCCGCCGACACCAGTGCGTACCCCGGCGGCGCTGGCATGTAATCAAAATTCTTGTGGCCGTCATAATCCGGAATATCTTCAGGGTAAACCGTGAGCGGTGCGCGGTTTTGCTTAAACGCAACGGGCAGTCCCAGCGCAAAGTATACATCTTTCAACTTTCCCACCGCCGGCCATGCCAGTGTGATGGTGTTGTCGAGTGTTGGGGGTGGCATAAACGGTAGCCGGTCATGCTGCACAAGGTCATTGGCATAAAGCCACGAAAACTTGCCGGCGTACGTGAGGCGTTTAGACATGGTCCAGCGAAAGGAAACGTCCGAGCCCGCTAGGAGCGCATCAGTTTGATTGAATTTGAAGAATGGAAAATAGCCGCGTATGGTTAGGCGTGTTCCGGCGGCCTGCAGGTACACGAAGTTGTCGATGTGATTGACGTGCAATGACGCTTCGAGGGCAACCTTCTCGTTGGTAAGCTGCAGCGTATTGACCCACTTCCACGCGTGTTCCATACGGACAGGAGAAGTGATATTCCAGTCATCGCCATCTCCTAAAAGTCCCTGCTCAATAGACGCTGAGCCGTGATGAAGGCCCTGGCTGTAAAGCTCGCTTACGTGTGGCGGCCGCGTCGACATACCGATATTGCTGATGAGTCGTGCCTGGGAATTAAAGTAGTACGAAATTCCAAGCATGCCCGCAAAGAAGTGAAAATCATAGGCCGGCTTCAGAAGTTCCCGGGCCTGGTTGAATGTCATTACCTTCAGGTGCTGATGATCGACACGGACACCGCCTTCAAAAAGCCATTTCCCGGTCCTCAGCTTTTCCAGTATGAACAGACCGGCGGAAGTTTGATCATAGTCAGGGATCAAGGGAGTGATTCCTGTTCCCGGTACGTTGGTGTTATCCTTGACTGTAAAGTTCAGTCCGGCACTTCCGCTCAATTTGCCAAGGGTGTGATCAAGTGAAACATCCACGGCATGACTGAAAAGATCCAGCGACAGCGACGGCTTGTTACTTCTGCCGCCACGCCTGACGTCAAACTCCTTGCGCTGATTGAACTGACCGCCATAGAGGAAGGTAAGTTTTCCAATCGGTGTATGTCTGAATGCGCTGACCTTGATCAAATGGTGGTTGATCTGCTGCCGCGGATTGTCGATCCGGTACGTAAAGTCATCCACATACGCCGGCGATTTTTGTTCGACGGAACGTTGGAGGTCGGCCAGGCTTCCGGTATGTGCGCTGCGCAGGATACCGATCGTGGTATTGAAGCTGCTGACAAAAAATTCAACACCCTGCTCGTCTTTTTTAAATCCGATAGCCGCCGAGAAATCGATTTCTTCAGCGCCGGTATTGGACAGGTTATACTTTGCAGCATGGTAATCCCCTCCCTTTTTTACCGTTCCTTGCAAACGCCAGCTTCCTTTTTCAGGCTGGGCAAAGCCACCTTGCAATGTTCCGGAGAAGACGCCCATGCGATTGTTCGAGACAAAGCCGGTGTTGAGTTCGCCGCGCAAACCGCGTTGATATGACAGGGGCGGTGGATTAACGATCACAACGCCGCCGAGTGCGTCAGCACCATACCTCACCGTTTCTGCTCCCTTGACGACCTCAATTTCGGAAGCGATATAGGTATCGATTTCCGGAGCGTGCTCGTTGCCCCATTGCTGTCCATCCTGACGGACGCCGTTATTTAAAAGCAGGATGCGCTGACCGTGCAACCCATGAATAACGGGTTTGTAAACGGCGGGCCCGGTCATCATCGCGCTAACACCGGGAATTGTCTGCAATATTTCGCCAAGAGGCTTGCCCTGATTAACGGCAAGGTCGCCGGCGGTAAGGATAGTCGCTGACTGTGACAAACTATGTTGCCGAAGGTGTTGCCCTTCCACGGTTACGCCGTGCAGTACTTCGATGGCTGGATGTAAGACAATAACAACGGTGGGGGCAGGAAGCGTAATCGATAACCGTTTCGTTTCGTAGCCGACGAACTTGACCTCAACCTCATACTTTCCGGGGCAGAGGGCGTTGATTTCAAAAAGGCCATCGGGCGAGGCGACGATTCCTTTTTCCAGTGATGCAATCCATATGGTGGCGCCGGGCAAAACCTTTCCGTCAGCATCTTTAACGATGCCGCCAAGCGCTAACGTACACGACTGGCCGGCAGCCGTGAGGGATGCCTGAAGTAGGAATAGAAGGAGAAAATAGCGCATACCTATTTGCAACAACGTTGCAAATATAGGATTTGAAACAGAATGTCAATGACTTTTATCAGAATTTGCGGACAATGGGTTAATCCACGATGTCCTGTAACTTGTACTTCTGGAATATGTAGTAGAGGAAATTGAAAGACAGGACTGAGTCGTCGTCCTCCGGCTGTTTGCGGTTTTCCCTGTTTTTTGCCCCGTTTTTGGAGCTTTCAGCGGCTTTGTCGGCCGACTTTAGATGTCGCTGGGCGGGCACGCGGACGGCCGCGGAGTCCCGGGTTGGTGTAACGGATGCCGGAATAATTTTGGGCGTATTCAATCGTGCCTCACCCTCGCCGGAAGGCGCCGGAAGATCGCTGTAATCGGGATCGGAGTCGTAGGTTTCGTTGAGGGGGAACCCGCCATCCTGGGCATAGGTTGCAGTCGTGCATGCGAAAGCACACATTAGAAATGCAAAAGCAGAGAGGATATGGTAAAAGCTAAGCCTCATGGTTAGTCCAGGTGTATTGCTTAACGCCGCAATTTTCTTTTTTGTTTCCTCAAAGTACAAAATTAACCCAGCATTGCTAACGAATGCAGACATACAACCATCTGAACCAGACAAGATGTAAGAGATTTTATGGTTTTCAGGATTTTTGGAATCTTGCGTTAACAAGTCATTAACAAAAAAGTCATGCTAACGTGGGATGAATTTCAGAAAGTTGACCTCCGGGCGGGGACAATCATCCGTGCCGAGATCTCTGCGGGCGTAAAGAAGGCAGCCATAAAAGTATGGGTCGACCTGGGCGAACTGGGAATAAAAAAATCAAGTGCCCAGTTAACCGGTCACTATTCACCGGAGACATTGATTGGGAAACAGGTTGTTTGCGTAGTGAATTTCCCGCCGAAACAAATCGCTAATTTTCTTTCGGAAGTTCTCGTCACAGGTTTCCCGGATGAAGAGAAGCGCGTTGTTTTGTGTACTATTGACAAAAAAGTGCCCAACGGCGCCCGGCTTTTTTAGCATGATTTCATTTTTAGAATTTGAGAAACTCAGCGGCGGCAGCCGTGTCGTGTTCAAAGGCGATGCAACGATTTCCGTCCTGCTGGTGGATAGCCGTAAACTCACGCATTCGGAAGGCGTACTTTTTTTTGCCATTGCAGGAGAAAGACATGATGGCCATCAATACCTCTCGGATCTTTACCGCCGGGGTGTCCGTCAGTTCGTCGTCGAGCGACCTGTTGACGCCTCCGCTTTTCCGGAGGCTAATATCGTTTTGGTGCCCTCAAGCATAGCGGCACTTCAAAAACTTGCGGCGCATCACCGTTCGAAATTCAATATTCCTGTCGTCGGCATCACGGGCAGTAATGGTAAAACCATTATTAAAGAATGGTTGTACCAGATGTTGTCGGGCGACATTACGGTCGTAAAAAATCCCGGCAGTTACAATTCACAGATTGGCGTGCCCCTGTCGGTGTGGCAGCTTGAGACGTATCACGCACTGGCTATCTTCGAGGCCGGCATCTCAAAGCCTGGCGAGATGGAAAAGCTCGCGGCGGTAATCCAGCCGACCATTGGAATTTTTTCCACGATCGGGTCGGCCCATGATGAGGGTTTTGCAGACCGTCACGAGAAGATTATCGAAAAGCTGGAGTTGTTTGACCAGGTTGCGTGCCTGGTGTATTGCAAGGATCACACAGCCATTGATGAAGCCGTCGCAAGCCGTTCGCTACGCACATTGAGCTGGGGCTTTAGCGATACTGCAGACGTACGGGTGACGAAGCACAGGGATTTTAAACTTGCTTACCAAGGCAACGATTTCACCCTTGACCTGCCTTTCCGGGATCCTGCATCCGTTGAAAATGCGCTTCATTGCGCGACAGTGTTATTATGGCTTGGTTACGATGCGCACTATATTCAGAAAGCTGTCGCCGGGTTGCGGTCAATACCCATGCGGCTCGAGCTGAAGGCAGGTATGAATGCCTGCCAGGTTATCGATGACACCTACAACAACGATCTTGGCGGTCTTGCCATCAGTCTTCAGTTCCTGTCGCACCAGCATCAAAAGCAAAAGAAGACGCTCATCCTGTCTGACATTCTGGAATCCGGATTGTCGCAGGAAGCTCTTGCCGCTGCGATTGCCGGGATGGTGAGAGAAAGTGGCGTTCAGCGTTTCATCGGCATTGGCCCTGTGCTGCAGGAACAAAAGGGATTATTCCGGCAGGACAGCCTGTTCTTCGCGTCCACCTACGACTTCCTTCGAGATTTTGATATTGATCAGTTTTACGACGAAGCGATACTGGTGAAGGGTGCGCGGAATTTTCATTTTGAAAAGATTATCAGCAGGCTGGAGCAGAAAGTACATGGTACCGTCATGGAAATCGATCTGGGTGCGCTTGTACACAATCTGAACTATTTCAAGTCGGTGCTTCAGCCGGATACTAAGCTGATGGTGATGGTGAAAGCATTTGCATATGGGAGCGGAAGCGTGGAAGTAGCTAACCTGTTGGCGTACCATCGGGCCGACTACCTGGGTGTTGCTTACGCAGACGAGGGTGTTTCGCTGCGGAAGAACAACGCGGCCCTGCCAATCATGGTCATGAATCCTACAGAAGAAAGTTTTGACCTGTTGCTGAAATACGATCTTGAACCGGAGATCTATAGCTTTAAAATATTCGACGCGCTCCTGCGGCACCTTAAAGGAAGGAAAATCAAAGTCCATGTAAAGCTGGACACAGGCATGCATCGACTGGGATTTGGAACGGATGATCTTGAAAAGTTGATCGCGTTGCTGGTGCAAAACGACAATATCCAGGTGGCTTCTGTCTTCAGTCACCTTGCTGGTGCGGATGAACCGCTGCATGACCAGTTTTCACGTGATCAGGCCGATGCGTTTAAGCGGGATGCGGATCGGATCGCCGTTCGGATCGGATACAGGCCCCTGTATCACATTCTTAATTCACCGGGCATTTTGCGGCTGCGCGAGTATCAGTTTGATATGGTCCGGCTGGGTATCGGATTGTATGGCGTAGATCCAACGGCCGATGGGGCCTATCCACTGAAACCGGTAGCGACCCTCAAAACGATTATTTCGCAAATCCGCCACGTCCCTGCCGGAGAAACGGTGGGTTATGGGCGCAAAGGGCGTGTTGAAACGGATATGACTGTCGCTACGATTGCCATCGGTTATGCGGACGGGTTCAGCCGCGCATTCAGTCGTGGTGCGGGTGTTGTTATGGTTCAGGGCAAAAGAGCCCCTGTCATTGGAAATGTATGCATGGACATGACCATGATCGATATCACGGGCATTGACGCAAAAGAAGGTGACGCAGTTATTGTCTTTGGAAAGGAGCTACCCATTCAGGAGGTTGCCGCCAGGATCAATACTATCCCTTATGAAATACTGACCAATACCAGCGAACGCGTGAAGCGTGTTTTTATTGCCGAAGGAATCTGAACGAAGGGCCGGGTCTATTCGCTTTTAACGAATTTCATTCGTCGTTTTTGTTTTTCAGTCTGCACCTCCACCAAATACGGTCCCGGGGGAAGGTCGGAAACGTTGACCGTTCCCTGCTTTGCGGCCGCTGAAAAGTTAACCGATTTTACCGCGAGGCCTGTTAGCGTGTACAGGTTGATGTTGAAGATGGACTCGTCGCGTGGTGCTGTCATTGTGACAAATGTACTGGCGGGATTGGGGTAGAGTTTAAAATCTTTTTCCTGTAAAATATAAGGGAAGGAGCCGGACGTTGAACAGCCATTGACTACCACTTCGGCGCTGTAGATGCCCTGTATATGCGGTTGTATCCATTGTGATGTTTCGCCCTCCAGTAATTTACCATCGAGGGACCATCGATTGCCGTTTTCATAAGACGAGATCAGCAGGTCACCTTTCTCCTGTATCACAAGGGGGGACATTTTTTCTTCATCAACAACCGGAACCTGCTTTACCGTCTGGCTGTAACATTCATTCCGCGCGACGACGCGAACAATATTTTCACCAGGCATAAAAACTGAATTCTGAATGTTGAATTCATACTGACGCGCATCACGGTTGAGATAATCGGCTGCTTTGGTGGTACCGACCCAGACTTCATAACGTACATTATCTTCGAGGTTGTCAAGCTTTATGGCGTGCGGCTGTGAAGTACTGCACCACAGCGAATCCATCGTGACGGTTATGCGGTTATTCAGGCTGTCTGCATTGATCTGGATTGAGAATCTTTCTTTGCTATAGGACATTGGGTCGTCAGTGATGAGAAACCGGTAGGTGCCGTTAAGGAAATCGAACGACTGTCTTAAATAATTATCGTTTAGCCGGATTTGAGACCCGGAAAAAACACCGAATGCCGCCACCGACAGGGAATATTCGCCAGCGGGTGATTTGACCAACGATCCGGCAGCTGTTGTTGCGAAGTACAATTGAAGCGGGATATTTTTTTCGCATGGAACCTGGCTGGTAGCCATGATGGCAAGTGGCATGGCATCAGCGAGAAAGGATACATTGAGAAAGTCGTTCGTCCATTTAGGAATATCGAACCGGTCGTGGTACGCCGAAGCGTCGTGATGCAAGCGCAGGAAAGTTTTGTCGGAAAGATTATCTTTTGTTACCGTCACCTCCAAAAAATCCGGATTGGAAACTCCTGTCCGGTGAAACGGAGCGCTTTCGTTGACCTTTGCCGATTCGTGGATGGTCAGTGATGGATTCGGGCCATTCGTTTTTACCCAGAAGGCCTGACCTTTGGCGATGCGGCCATTGGTCAGGCTCCCAATTTCACCATCCCAGTAAAGGAAAATGCCCTGGCCGTTGTCGCGGACCGCGATACTGTTGATGACATTGAACGAAGACCATCCCTGGCTTTTTCCCCAGGCGATCGCGGAGGCGTATGGATTGCCGATCAGGTTCCATCCATCGTTCAAAGGATCGTTTGTATCCGTGAAAGTCAGGTTGAAATTTATGTCGTGCTGATTCAGGTCACCGCTAACATCCCATACGGTGGGTTTGTCTGCCGCTCTGATGAACGCGGCGTAGCCACGGCCGGGCGATAATGAATTGTCGGCCGCACTGCCTCCGGCCGGATAATTCACCCAGCCATTTGCGCCGGTCGACACTTCGTCGTACTGAAAGAACGAGGGACTCTGCGATGCAATACCTGGTCCTGTGCTGGGGTTGTCAAATGTTCCTGTTACCGGAAAATCGTCCTGAAGATCCGCAACGGTGGCGCTACTGACGGGGCTGGAGATGTAGCGGTAAATTCTTCCTTCACCTTCCATGTATCGTTGTACCATAACATTGCCGGTGATGAATGATCCGGCCGGTATTGCGCCGATGTACGCATCATCGGTGCCATCGTCGTTACCGGAAAGAAGGGTCAGGTTATGGTTCGTTTGCAAGGTGACACCGGACGTTTCAATCACAAGCGATCCCGAGAGTTTTGCGCTCGTGTTCAGATGGACAGCGGTTCCTGCCGGTTTGTTAATCTGCACGGCAAACAATGTGTCTCCCTGTAAAATCAGCGTTTGATCCAGCGGACCCGTCAGGCGCAGGACTCCGCCATTTGCATTGATGGATCCGCCTGCCTCAATTTCAAGGTTGCCCTGGAGGGAGAGATTTTCCGCGGGAAGCGTGACATGGGATCCCGCCTTCACGAGAATGTTGCCATCAACCGCTACAGCAGGATCAAAGATTACACCCTGGGGATTATGGATTTCGACATTAATGTCTGTGGCGAGATTGCCGGTATTTTTGAAGCGTTGGGCGTCCTGGCCATTCATAATCAGTGTTCCGCTTCCCACCGGTAACAACGTTATGGTACCCGCCTGGAGATCAAAGTCTTTCTTTACACGCAAGGTTCCCTCACCGCCGCCGCTGGATGCAAACCGAAGGATGGCCGATGAATTCATCGTCATGCTGCCAGCGACATTGAGCTGTCCCGTACCTGTGGTGGTCAGGTAGGAGGAAGCTGTGGACGTTGAGCGAAATGCAAAGTCACCCGCCACGTTAACGACGGTGTTTCCACTCCTGCAAAACCAAACTTCGCTGTTGCCTTCGATAACGAGGTCGCCGCCGATGGTAATCGTGGTCAGCGCGGTTTTGTCGAGGGTCATTCTCAGCACGCCACCGTTGGTTGTTTTTACGATGAAATCGCCGCGTACGACCTGGATATTGCCCAGCATTTCAACAAAGGTTCCATTTTGCTGTGCGGCACAATT
>DASPJC010000259.1:0-9593 GCA_035628815.1 Ohtaekwangia sp.
ACTATCTTTCCGATTCCGCTGGGCGAAGCAGCAAGCTGGGACCTTGCCGCGATTGAACTGTCCGCCCGCATTGCCGCCGAGGAGGCTTCTGCCGAGGGATTGCACTGGACGTTCGCACCGATGTGTGATATCGCCCGCGATCCGCGCTGGGGCCGTGTAGCCGAAGGTGCCGGCGAGGATACGTATCTCGGGTCCCTGATCGGTGCCGCCCGCGTAAAAGGTTTTCAGGGAAAGGGCATCGGTGAACTGAATTCGGTGATGGCGTGTGTCAAGCACTTTGCCGCTTATGGTGCCGCGCAGGCGGGGAGAGATTACCATACCGTCGATATATCCGATCGCGTACTACGCGAAGTCTATCTGCCGCCTTATAAAGCCGCGCTCGACGCCGGCGCCGCAACAGTGATGACATCCTTTAATGAGTATGATGGTGTGCCCGCCACGGGAAGTCGTTTCCTCATGACCGATCTGCTCCGGAACGAGTGGGGCTTTACGGGTTTCGTTGTAACCGATTACACGTCCATCATGGAAATGATACCGCATGGTGTAGCAGAGGACAAAGCTTCAGCCGCCGCGTTGGCACTCGAAGCAGGTGTCGACATGGACATGCAGGCGGGTTTTTATCAGGAGGCGCTGCCAGGTCTGGTGAAATCCGGCATGATCAAGGAAGTGGTGATCGATCAGGCCGTAAAAAGGATCCTTCGGAAAAAGTTCGAGCTCGGTCTTTTTACAGATCCCTACCGTTACAGTGACGTGCAGCGTGAAAAATCAACCGTGATGCGCAAGCAAAATCTGCAGGCCGCACGGGATGTCGCCCGGAAATCCATGGTGTTACTGAAAAATAAAGGCGGCATACTGCCACTGCCGAAGAATATGAAGACCATCGCGGTAATTGGTCCGCTGGCGAACGCGCGAAGAGAGATGATTGGCTCATGGTCCGCAGCCGGTGACTGGACAAAAGCCGTGACGCTGCTCGAGGGCGTCAGGTCAGTTGCTTCATCATCCACCAAAGTTGAATTCGCAAGAGGCTGTAATATCAGTGACGACACAACGAAATATTTTGCAGAGGCCATGCGTGTCGCGCGGAAAGCCGATGTTGTGATTCTGGCACTGGGAGAGTCGGCAGGGATGAGTGGGGAGGCGGCAAGCCGTACTTCACTCGATCTGCCCGGCGTCCAGCGAAAGTTGGCAGAGGACATCCTGAAAATTGGAAAACCTGTGGTCGTGGTCTTAATGAACGGTCGTCCCCTGACCATACCGTGGCTGGACGAACGCGCTCCAGCCATCCTCGAAACATGGTTCAGCGGAACACAAGGCGGCTATGCCATCGCCGACGTTTTGTTCGGCGACTATAATCCATCAGGGAAACTACCCATGACTTTTCCCCGCGCTGTCGGGCAGATACCCATCTTCTACAGTATGAAAAACACTGGCCGGCCCATGGATCCGAACAATAAGTACACGTCGAAGTACCTCGATGAATCCAACGATCCACTGTATCCATTCGGTTATGGATTGAGCTATACCAGTTTTATTTACGGTGACATCATCGTCAGCAGGCATGAGATCACGGAGCAGGATTCCATCACGATTACTTGCAAAGTATCCAACGGCGGAAAGGTCGCCGGTGAAGAAGTTGTGCAGCTGTATGTGCGTGACCTGGTGGGAAGTGTAACGCGACCGGTGAAAGAGCTGAAAGGGTTTCAGAAGATAATGCTCCAGCCGGGCACCTCGAAAGAAGTGACCTTCACGCTATCGGCGAAAGACCTTTCCTTTTACCGCCGGGACATGACCTTTGGAACAGAGCCGGGTACATTCGAAGTTTATATCGGTGGCAACTCGCGCGATGTAAAACGTGCGTCATTTGTGCTGAAGTAATCCTGCAGGCATAGACTTTGGTTCGCGGAACTTTACACCGCCGGCATTGTTCTAGGATCATTACTATCCAAGCTTATGAACTGGTCTGACGTTACAAGGTACGCGACAAAGGGAAATCCCGCTCCCGACAAGAAAGTTGTTAAATCCGACGAGGAATGGAAAGGGATTCTGACGCCCCACGAATTTTCGGTACTTCGCAAGAAAGGGACCGAACGGGCTTTTACAGGGGAATACTGCGAAGCGCATGATCCCGGGCTGTATGCCTGCCGCTGTTGTGGCACACCGCTTTTTGATTCCCGTCAGAAATTCGAGTCGGGTACCGGCTGGCCCAGTTTTACTATCCCGGTTAAAGAAAATGTGATCAGGTACGAAGGGGACCACGCGTTCGGAATGTACCGCGTAGAGGTGATGTGCAATGTATGTGACGGCCACCTTGGCCATGTTTTTCCTGACGGCCCCCCGCCGACAGGTTTGCGTTATTGTATAAACTCTGTGTCGCTCAGGTTGATCAGTGAGCCTGTTGCTCAATAAAATTCCGGATGCTGCCTTCGCGCGGCGCAGGAGCCAGCGCAGGGCATGATGCTGGATTCTGGCCAACGCGGTGATAACCCTCTTGTCAACGTTGGTTTTCATTTTTTAAACAAAACCAGCCTCCCGATCTATAAATATCCCCCAATCCTTCAATGCCCAAGCCTAATCCCTGATGCCCAATCACCTAATCCCTAATCCCTAATCCCTAATCCCTAATCCCTAATCCCTAATCCCTAATCCCTAATCCCTAATCCCTAATCCCTAATCCCCAATGCCCAATCCCCCAATGCCCAATCCCCCAATGCCTAATCCCCCAATGCCTAATCCCCAATTCCAGGTTCTTAAATCAAGACATAATGTCTTAATCTACAAATTCTGGCCTGTCGTTTAAGACAAACTGTCCTGAATATCGCCCCGGCATACTTTTGAAGAGTAGGGTGTTGTGTTTAAAAATTAATCGCAAAACCAAAAAAATTACTACTATGAGTATCGTGCGTTATAATTCCAATCTGAATGACTTTGTGCCAACGGCATTCAGCAACCTGATCGACCGGTTTTTTAACGAGTCAATGACCCGCAGCGGGGGTTCTTCCTATTCTTTCGTTCCGCGCGTGGATGTCATCGAGGACGAAAAAGCTTACGAGATCCATGTGGCCGTCCCGGGGATGAACAAAGATGATTTCAAGCTTGACCTGCACGACAGTGTTTTAACCGTCAGCGGCGAGCGCAAGCAGAACAGGGAACGAAAAGAACATACTTTTTATGCTTTCGAAACGCAGTATGGAACTTTCAGCCGCGCATTTTCGCTTCCTGAGAACATCGATGCCGCAAAGATCAGTGCAAAATACATTAACGGTATCCTGGAGATTACACTCCCGAAGGACGAAAAGAAAGTATTGAAGACCACCATCAAGGTGATCTAAAGGTTAGGGTTAGTTAGGTGGTTAGCGCTCCGATCGGTTCGTCCGGTCTGGAGCGCTTTTTTTATGGCTTTCAGGGGAGTTTGACGGAAATTCGGGATGCTTGGTCCCTGGCCCCGGATTTTTTCCCTAAAGAAGCATTAACTTTCTGGTACATCGAATAACAAACGGGTTGGGTATGAAGCGTTCCATTCTGATACTGATCGTAATCCTGACGGCCTGCATTGGCGGGATCGTAGGATCACTTTTTACCATGCGATTTTTTGATACGGTCGGCTTTTCGTACACCTCCATCGAGGAACGTCAGCAGTCCGTGCTTACAGGTTACCGGACGGATACCGCCTACCGCGTTCCGAAAGAACTCGATTTCCGGACGCCCGCAAAAAGAGCGACGCCTGCAGTGGTTCATATCCAGACATCGTATGGTCCCGGCGATTTCAGCGTCAACCCTTTGCAGCACTATCTCGAAACACCTGCCCGCTCGTCTGGTTCCGGTGTGATCATCTCCGATGACGGGTATATTGTGACCAACAATCACGTGATTGAAGATGCCAGCAACATCGAGATCGTGATGAATAACAATCAGCGCTATTATGCCAAGCTCATCGGTTCTGATCCCACGACAGACCTGGCTTTGCTGAAGATCCGTGCGAAGAGTTTACCATTTTTGAAATATGGTGATTCTGATAAGATCATTCCCGGGGAATGGGTGCTGGCCGTGGGAAATCCGTTCGATCTGAATTCAACAGTGACCGCAGGTGTAGTGAGTGCCAAGGCACGGAATATCGGCATCCTGCGCGACAGGAATAACCTGCAGATAGAATCCTTTATTCAGACCGACGCGGCTGTGAATCCTGGCAACAGCGGCGGTGCATTGGTAAATATGAACGGTGAATTGATCGGGATTAACAGCGCCATCGCAACCTCGTCGGGCAGTTACCAGGGTTACTCGTTCGCTATCCCGGTAAGCCTGGTAAAAAAAGTGATGGATGACCTTCTTGAATTCGGACAGGTACAACGTGGCCTGCTGGGCATACAGATCACGGACGTTGATGCAAAAATTGCTGAGGATTTTGGACTCCAGGTGAACCAGGGAGTACTCGTCACGCGCGTTACCTCCGGCAGTGCCGCGGAAGAATCGGGGATTTTGGTCGGCGATGTCATCGTTGGTATTGAAGGTCACCGCGTGAATTCGGTCTCGGAACTTCAGGAGTGGGTAGCACGTCACCGTCCCGGGAAAAAGATCAAGGTTTCTTATCTCCACAACGGTACTTTGCAGGATGCCGATGCACGATTGCGCAATAATGCCGGCAGTGAAGAAGTGCAGAAACGCGATATACGTTATGAACTGGGGGGCGTCACGGTAGAAGACATGCAATACAAGCAACTCGCCGGCCTTCAGCTGGAAGGTGGTGTGCGGGTGCGCAGCGTCGCGACCGGCAAATGGAAAGAGGCCGGCGTTAAAAACGGATTTATCATCGCGTATATTGACAAAATCCCTGTTGACAACGTGGAAGACCTTAACCGCATACTCGATTTCAAACGAGGTGGTATACTGGTGGAAGGTTATTACGAAGATGGACAAAAGGGGACATACGGACTGGAATGGTAACGACAGGCGATCATCACCTTTAAGCCCGCGGGATAGCATGCCGCGGGTTTTTGTTTTTTAAAAGGTTAGCTTTGCGGCAGACAGCGATTGATCTATGAAAAACTTTGGAATGAAAGAAGCCCTGGAAAAACTGGGTGTCAAAAAAAACAATCCGGGAACATCGACAGGGAACAAATGGTACCGGAGTTCGGGAAATAAACTTGAGTCATACTCGCCCGTGGATGGAAAACTCATCGGTACCGTGATCGCCACGGATGAGCGGTCGTTTGACCAGGTTGTAGCAAAAGCTTCGGAAGCCTACGGCGAATGGAAGCGGTGGCCCGCACCAAAACGAGGTGAGGTGGTTCGGCAGTTGGGAGAAGCGCTGCGGAAAAACAAGGAGTATTTAGGAAAGCTCGTCTCTTATGAGATGGGAAAGTCCTACCAGGAAGGGCTGGGCGAAGTACAGGAGATGATCGATATTTGTGATTTTGCGGTCGGTCTTTCACGTCAGCTTCACGGTCTTACAATGCATTCGGAAAGGCCTAACCACCGCATGTATGAACAGTGGCATCCGATCGGGATTGTAGGTATCATTACAGCATTCAATTTTCCTGTGGCGGTATGGTCCTGGAACACGATGCTGGCGTGGATCTGCGGCGACGTGTGCATCTGGAAACCCTCCGAAAAAACACCACTCTGCAGCATAGCCTGCCAGCAGATCACGCAAAAAGTATTTGCCCGGAATGGTGTGCCGGAAGGCGTGTCGTGTCTCGTGAATGGTGATTATCAGATCGGGCAGCGCATGTCGGAAGATGAACGGATCCCGTTGATTTCCGCAACCGGTTCCGTGCGTATGGGCCGGGCGGTAGCCAAAACAGTGAGCGAACGACTGGGAAGGTCGCTGCTTGAGCTCGGTGGCAACAACGCCATTATCATTACACCCACCGCAAATTTAGATATGGCAATCCGTGGCGCGGTGTTCGGTGCTGTTGGGACAGCGGGGCAGCGCTGCACCACAACACGCAGGCTCATCATTCATGAAGACATCTTTGATGAGGTAAGTGCGCGCCTGCGCCAGGCTTATGATCAACTGAAGATCGGAAACCCGCTGGATCCTGGATTCCACGTCGGGCCGTTGATTGATCACCAGGCGGTGAAAATGTACAGGGCAGCATTGAAAAAGATAAAGGAGGAAGGCGGCAAGTTTCTGATTCCCGGTGGTATGTTACAGGGCAAAGGATACGAGTCGGGTTGCTATGTGCGGCCCGCTGTCGCGGAAGTGCGTAACGACTTCGATATTGTACAGCAGGAAACATTTGCGCCGATCCTGTACCTCATCCGGTACACGACCCTTGAGCAGGCCCTGGCCATTCAGAACGGTGTGAAGCAGGGGCTTTCTTCGGCGATCATGACGACCGACTTACAGGAGATGGAGTACTTTTTATCACATGAAGGATCGGATTGTGGTATTGCCAACGTTAATATTGGAACCTCAGGCGCGGAGATCGGCGGAGCTTTCGGTGGGGAAAAGGAAACGGGAGGTGGCCGCGAGTCCGGGTCAGATGCCTGGAAGGTGTACATGCGGCGTCAGACAAACACCATTAACTATGGTAATACGCTGCCGCTGGCACAAGGCATTAAATTTTCAGTATAGTGCCTGCCGATGTGCCGTGGGTTTACGGGCACTGAAAACAGGTATCAACTTTATTTGCATTTCTCTATCAATACTGTATTTTTATAGAGCATTCTACTACTATGGCAGGAAAAAAATATCGCACCGTTATGCTTATCGATGATAATGAGATTGACAATCTCATTAATCAGAAAATGATTGAAGCTGCAGCTGTTACAGAAAATATCTACACCCACACGGGTGCAAAGAGCGCCATTGAGTTCCTCAAGAACATGGAAAAACTTGACGTCGCTGACCAGGTGTTACCCGACGTGATCTTCCTGGACATCGACATGCCGTTGATGGATGGTTTCCAGTTTCTTGATGAGTTCGAAAAGCTCAGCAATGTTGCCAAGAAAAAATGCAAGATCGTGATGCTGACATCGTCCATCAACCCGCAGGACTTCAATCGCTCCAAGAAGTACGATAACGTTAAGCTCTATCTGAACAAACCGCTTTCACACGAAAGCATCGTCAAGCTCGAAGTTTAAAATTCCGTCAGCAAGTTCACAAAGCGATCGTCCAGCTTGATGAGTTTTGTGGGTGCAAAGTAATTTACGGTCACGGTGTTCAGCCGCGGTATTACAGCATTGATCTTCTTCGCCTTTTCCTTCTTCGCCTCACTGGTCGCGATCTTCAGTATTTTGAGGAATAACTGAATGTTCTCGCAGCTATCCTTTCTAAATAAACGGATCTGGCGCTGGATACTGTTCGAAAGCTGATTGAATAATTCGAAATCGCGTAACAGGGTGTACTGCAGGGCCAGCAACGATTTGATCTCCAGCTGCGCGAAGGGATACTTCTTCAGGCTCACGTCATTCAGCAAGCCGTTGATCAGCTTGGCGGCTTCATCGAATTTGCCGATGTAATACGAAGACAGTGCCCGGTAGATAATATAGACAATGTGTTTCGGGACGTCCAATGTGTCGACCTCGTAGTCGAGAAAAATGCTTTCGTTCTCGGCGTACAACTCCTGTTCATTGCCGTTCCTGAGATGACGCTCAAGCTTCGAGATGAGAAATTGGGAAGGGAATGTAAAGGTTGAGTAGTTCACCATCAGGTTCGCGCAGGCATCATTGACTTCCTCGTAATATTTTTCCGCCTGACGATAGACCTTGTAATGATTATAGTACTCGAGCTTCAGGAACTCGAACACCAGGTTCATGTGGTAGTAAATTGAGTCGAGGTGATAGCTTTCAAAAATTTTCTGCACCTTCTCGAAAATGTCTTCGATCGACTCACCGTCCTGCTGCATGTTGTCGTCTACCTCGACAAACAACCGGTGAAAGATATACATGCAGCTCTGGTAAACGTACAGCCGGTGCGACTCGTACAGTTTGGCCACATTCTGCATCTCCTTCATCAACAGCGAAAGCCCGAGTTTTTCAACTTCACCCCCGTTGAGCATGTAGTCGCCATACTTTTTAAAGTAATCCGCCAGCAGGTCTTCGGCCTTGTCAACGGCAAGCATGTACGCAACGTGACGGTTATACAACTGGGAGTACTGAAAATAATCCGGTGAGTTTATGTTCAGCTTCTTCAGGGACTTATAGATGACCGTAAGCTCGTTCGCCAGGTCGTAGTCGAGCAGTTCTTTCTCAAGCTTCTTTAATGTCGCGACCGAGATGGCACGTTTCTTTGTAAACAGGACCTCCGTGATGTTCGCGACCTTGCGCAGTACGTCGGTCCGTGGACTCTCCAGCTGTCCCATCAGATATTCTTCGATCTTCAGGTTGAGCCTCGACCGCAGCGTGTAGTACGCGTTGGCATTGACGTCGAGCTCCGTCATGATTTTGTTGTCCGATAACTGACGCTCGCGCAGTGACTTCAACAGGTACGCTGACTTCTCAGCGTTGCTTTCAATCAATGAGTCATAGATCGCTTTGAAATCTTTTTCGGAGAGTTGTTTGATAATGTTCTTTAGCTTGGCCATGCTAGACGGTTAACATTCCTGAAAATTTACAAAAATTATTACATCCCACAACAGTCACACGTCTGAATAGGACTATTTCTTGCGCTTAAGTTCGTAGTTTTACCCGGATTGTAAACAAGAATTTAGAATTGATTTTTAGGATCGTCATACTTCTTGCAGTGATCGGAGTACCCGCTGTCGTTAATGCGCAGACGATATCGGAACGGTCGGCACTGCACAGCCTTCAGAAGCAGCGGTGGGACAAAGCCTATGATCAGCTATCGAAAATACTCCGGAAAGACAGCGTCAATGTCACCGCGCGCTACCTTCTGGCCAGATACTTTTTTTCACCCGATAATTCCGGTTTTAACCTCGATTCGGCCTATCACAACGTTCTCCTTGCCTTAACTGATTTCCGGTACGCCACCCCCAGGACACGTGAACGCATGCGTCGCATCGACATCGACAGCAACACGCTGGTGCTTTACCGTGGTCGCATTGACAGCGCTGCTTTCCAGCGGGCGCAGGCGTCGGACACAGAGCAATCCTACTCTTACTTCCTGGATCATTTCCCTTATGCGGTGCAAAGGGTTGAGGCGATCTATCTGCGTGATGAGGCCGCCTTCAGAGAAGCCGCCAGGGAAAACACCTTTCAGGCCTTTCAGCAGTATGTTGACCGTTATCCTGCTTCCACGCGGGTTCCTGAGGCGAAGGCAAGGTATGAACGCCTCCTCTTCGAAGCTGAAACCGGCAATGGAAAGCTGTCGCAGTACGAAAATTTTCTCGTCCGTTTTCCCACATCGCCTTACCGGTCAGTTGTCGAAAAAAACATATTCGAGATCCGCACTGCCTCGGGTTTACCCAAAGACTTTGAAACGTTTGTGGAGCGCTATCCGGAAAGTCGTTTTTCGGGAAAAGCACGAAGTATTTACTACCACCTACTGCCGGAGGAGTCGCGGGACGTGAATAGGAGCATGTTGACCGACTCACTCCGGGAAGTACTCGTGCAGGAGCGGTCTTATCTTGTCCCGTTCCTCAGTAATGATCGCTACGGTTTTATGGACCAGGCGGGGGAAGAAGTGATCGGGG
>DASPJC010000260.1:0-11359 GCA_035628815.1 Ohtaekwangia sp.
TGACTGCGACGCAATGGAATCGCCAGCAGGCTCTTTTTTTGTGATGGTTAAAGTTACCGGCCCTTGCTACTCATTCCGTTCTCATTAAATTTGCTCAGGTTTTAATGCTATGGGAGGAAAAATAATAGTTGGTGTTATGGGTCCGGGTGAAAACGCGTCACCCGATGAAAATATAATGGCTTACGACCTGGGGTATGCGATCGCCAAAAACGGCTGGGTGTTGCTTACCGGGGGCCGTAGTTTTGGCATTATGGACGCGGCCATGAAAGGTGCCCGCGAAGCGAATGGCCTTACCATTGGCATCATCCCTGACGGCAATGATCACAATGCGTCGGAGAATGCCCAGATCCGGATTGTTACCGGGATGGGTAGTGGCCGGAACCTGATCAACGTTCTTTCCAGTAACATCGTGGTGGTCCTGGGAATGGCCGCCGGGACAGCCTCCGAGGTGGCACTCGCCATCAAATCGAACAAAAAAGTTATTTTATTGAACCAGGATGAGATCACGATCCGGTTCTTCAAAAACATCGGAACCTACCGTGTGATGATCGCCAAGTCTATTGAAGAAGTGATCCATCAGATCAAGGATTACCTGGCCGTGCACCAGCAGGTCTAAACGCAACCACTCCAAATTATTTTTTCATCACCGTGAATTCCACCCGCCTGTTATTGGCGCGTCCGTCGTCCGTGTCATTCGTGTCGATGGGTTTTGACTCACCATAGCCATGGGCCGATAAGCGGTAGTCTTCGATGCCCTGGCTGATCAGGTAATCCACCACAGCCTGTGAACGTCCCTGTGAAAGACTGGCGTTATAGTCGTCGGATCCTTTGTTGTCGGTGTGTCCGGCGATTTCGATTTCCACGGAAGCGTTTTGTTTTAGGAAATCCACGACCTTATTGAGCTCCGTAAAGGATTCTTTTTTCAACGTCGTCTTGTCGAAATCGAAATAGATGTTCTTCAACCGAACGGTTACACCCACCTCGATGGGCTCCAGGTAAATGTCTTTTATGACTGGCGAAAGTTCTTCACTTTCGACCTCCACACTGTCCATGGCATTCAGGTAGCCCTCAGCCGAGGCTGTGATCAGATAGCGCCCCAGTTTTGGAATCTCCTTTTCATAACTGCCTTTCGGCGCTTCCACCCTGATGGCGACTTTCCGGTCGCCGCGTACGCCAATATCCAGCCGCGAGGCAATCAGCTTGTCTGTTTTCTTATCATAGACATTGCCGGAGAGCATCAGTTTTTTCGCCACCGGTCTCAGTAACAATTCCACGTAGAGGGTGGTGTCAGAAGTCAGTTCCGGCACCTTCAACGTTTGCTTCCCCGGTAGAAAGCCTTCAAGACTGGCACTCACCGCAAGGTCAGAAACTTCCGGCATGGTGGTTTCGAATTTCCCCGTTGTTCCGGTTTTCAGCGCGGAAGGTTCTTTGTCCTTTAACTTCAACTCAACATCTGTCTGCAGCGGCTCCTGAGTCTTTTCATTCAATACCACGCCGGTAAGTTTAATTTTGAAAGTCTTCGGGACAAGCATATAGAGGTCGAGTTGCGCACCTTCCAGCGCTTTGTTTGCCCTGCTGGTGTACACATTTCCTTCATTGTCGATCGTAAAATAAAAATCAAGTGCGGCGGTATTCACCGGCTTACCCATGTTCACGGGTTCGGACCAGTTCATCCACGTATCATCCAGGCGCGTGGCCCTGTAGATGTCAACACCACCCTGCCGGCCCGGGGCCTGTCGCGCGCTGCCGAAGTACAGCGTCTTTTGGTCGGGTCCGATAAAAGGGCCTACTTCATCTGTCGTCGTGCTGAGTTTCATTTTCTCCGGCCGCGACCAGGAGCCATCGGGTTGCGCGTGACTGGCATACAGGTCGCTGTAAGGACTGTTTTCCTTCTCGCTGAAGTAAATAATCATATGCTTCATGTCACTCGACATGCTGGCGCCATAAAAGCGCCCCTTGTTCATATTTTTAAAATCCTTGACATCAAGCTCGCGCAGTGAATTTCCAGTAACGATAGAAAAACCTTTTTCCCCTTTCGACTTGCCGCCGCGTATAAAAAGGCTACCGTCCGGGAACACGGTAAATACCTGGTTTGACCGATGGATATTGAAGGGATTCCGTAAATGTTCCGCCGGGCTCCATACGCCATTCCCGTCCTTCTTGGAGAACCAGATGTCCTGCGTATCATCTTTACCCATGGTATTCTCGGGATGATCCTGAACAAAAAAGTAAAGCGTGTTGCCCTCGGGGGAAATGACGGGCGCTGCTTCATGCCGGAACGTGTTAACCGTCTTATCCATTTTAACGAGTTCATACCGCAGCAGGGATTGCTGCGCCTGGACGGATAACGCGACCAGCGTGAGGATCAGGAGGAAAGGGGTTCTCATGGACAAACTTTTTAGTATCGGTAAAGTTAAGCAATAACGCGGATGATCGGCATAAAAAAACCGGGCTGTATCCCGGTTCAACCCCACGATTTGTGGTTTCGACTATCCGATCAGCCCTCTGCCGCTCAGGTAGATCGTACCGATAATAATCAGCAACGCCACCGTATTCAAAATAAAAAGTCGTGTATGTTTTGATTGTGCATCGGTCATGCGTTTTGAGGTGGAACGCGCTACGGTGATGAGGACCACGGCGATCGCCATGCCGAAAATATGTTCTACCGTCCAATACCGGTAGTCGGTCATTGCGCCCGGTCCGAACCGCACGGCAGGACTCACAAAATACAGGATCAGTCCTGTCAGGAATTGAATATGTGTAACGATGAGGAGGATCAGGCTTAGCGTATTGTCAATCTTTTCAAAGGGTTTCCGCCCCAGTATTCCCAGCAGTGATTTGGCGATCACAACGAGGAGCATGATCAGCACCAGGTAGCGCAAAGAAGAGTGGGTATGAAGTAATCCGGTATACATCTGCTTTCGATTTGCGCTCAAATTAGCACAGGTTTGTCAAAGTTCCGAGCCTTTACGAACATGTTTAGCCGTTCCGGTCTCCAGGCAGATTGTCTGCGCGACTTCTGCGGGCGTGACCCGCACTTCGTCCATCAAAAAAGTGTAGTGAATGACTATCATCATTGCTATCTTCCAACCGTACAATCAAACCTTTAAAAAAATGAGAAAAATATTCCTCTCCTTGCTGGCCTGCTGCTCCCTGTTCACCAGTATATCTGCCCAGAGCCTTACCAAACTCTGGGAAACCGACACCTTGCTGCGCACACCCGAATCTGTTCTGCTCGATGCCGCCACCGGCACACTGTACGTCAGTAATATTGGAACCAAAACGGATACAAAAGATGGCGACGGTTTCATCTCGGTTATGACCACTGATGGAAAAATTAAAAATCTCGAATGGGCAAAAGGCCTGGACGATCCAAAAGGTATGGGTCTTTTCAAAAACACGCTCTATGTGGCTGACCTTTCGCGCGTGATCGTCATTGATACGAAGACCGGCAAAATAACCCAGTCGATTGATATTGAAGGCTCGCAGTTTCTCAACGACGTTACGGTTGACAGCAAAGGCAATGTTTACATATCCGACTCCGCTACGGGAAAGATTCATTTGATCACAGGCAACAAGGCATCCTTGTATTTTGAGAGCCCGGAATTCAAACGCATTAATGGTCTGCTGGCAACAAAGGAAGCGCTGTATGTCGCCGACGCCGGGAATGGCGCGTTCTATAAGGTTACGTGGGACAAAAAACTTACAAAATCAGGCGACACCGGGCCGGGCGCTGACGGTATCGTTCCCGTTGGAAAAAATGAACATATCGTATCCTGCTGGGGCGGAGAAGTTTATTTTGTAAATGCGTCTGGCGCGTCGCAAAAAATGCTGGATACCAAAGAACAGAAGATCAACAGCGCCGATATCGATTATGACGCAAAAACTAAGACCGTATTTATCCCTACATTCTTTGCCAATACCGTCGTGGCGTACCGGTTTGCGCGTTAAGGATTTCACGGCTTTTCCGTAACTTTCGGGAAACAGCAATCCATGAACCCCAAACCTATTACGCTTGATCAGGCTGCTGCCGAAACGCAGCGCTTTATGGTGAAAGTCTATGGCTGGATGGGCCTTGCCCTGGTCATTACCGGTTTCGTTGCCATGTACACCGCGTCGTCGCCTGCCATCCTTAACATCATTTTTGGAAGCAAGTGGATGTTCTTCGGTTTGATCATTCTGGAACTGGTGGCCGTGGGTATCCTGGTAAGCCTGATCAACAGGATGAGTGCCGCCATGGGCACGGTGATCTTCATAGCATACTCAATGTTAAATGGCCTTACACTGTCGTGCATTTTCGTGGTTTACACGGAGGAATCGATAGCCTCGACATTTTTCGTCACAGCGGGCACGTTTGCCGTCATGAGCATCTACGGCTACACAACCAAAACGGATTTGACGAAATGGGGCAACCTGCTCTTTATGGGCCTGGTCGGAATGATCATCGCCTCGCTGGCCAACATGTTCATGCGAAGTGAAATGCTTTACTGGATCACGACCTACGCCGGCGTATTTATCTTTGTAGGATTGACGGCGTATGATACGCAGAAAATAAAGAATATGAACATCATCGGCAACGAAGGCACCGACGATGATAAGAAAGAAGCGATCATGGGCGCGCTTACGTTGTATCTCGACTTCATCAATCTTTTCCTGTATTTGCTAAGGATCTTCGGGAGAAAAAAATAATATCGTTTGATACCACCGGTTTTTTGTAACCCCCGATGTATCCGGCAAACTTATGAGTAAACAATTACTGAAAGATCTTCCCGAACTGGTGCAGGCGTCGGTTATCGATGAGGCAACTGCTGACAGGATCAGGCATCATTATGCCGGCAAACCCGATCTATCATCGAGCAGGCTCGTGATTGTTTTTGGTGTTCTCGGAGCGCTGCTCGTCGGACTTGGCATTATTCTGATCATCGCGCATAACTGGGACGGTTTTGGCAAAACCATTAAACTGGGCTTTGCGCTGTTTCCGTTGCTGATCGGACAACTGGTCTGCGCATTCGTATTGCTGAGAAGACCGGAAAGTTCGGCATGGCGTGAAAGCGCGGCGACCTTTTTAGTGATGGCTGTCGCGGCGGGCATTTCCATCGTCAGCCAGGTGTACAACATCGAAGGGTCGCTCTCCGGCTTCCTTTTTATCTGGATGGCCTTAACGCTGCCTGTGATTTACATTATGCGATCTTCACTGGCATCGCTGATCTATATCTGTGGTATCACCTGGTATGCCTGCGAACTTAGTTATTTTCATTACCCGAATGCAATCGCATGGTGGTACTGGGGTTTTCTTGCGGCAGCCCTTCCTTACTACTACTATCTCTTTACCCGTCATAGCCGCAGCAATTTCTTTTACTTTCATTCATGGTTGTTAGCCGGATCTGTCACTTGTGTACTCGGCATGTTCGGTGACCAACTGGAAGAACTGACCGTGTTCCTCTACATGAATGCCTTTGCGATCTTCATGCTACTCGGACAGTTGGATACCTTAAGAAACAACCGCCTGATCTCCAACGGTTTTCTGATCGCCGGCAGTCTTGGCACGAGTGCATTGCTGCTGTTCCTGAGCTTTGAAGGGTTCTGGCAGGAAATCTTCCGGCAGCGGAACGAGATCCCTTCAATGGCTTTCAATGCATACTGGCTTTCGCTGGCAATAGCCATAGGGTTACTGATCCTGGTCGGTCTCCGGCAATCACTCTTGAAACTGAACCTGAAAAGCTATGCCTTCATTGCCGCATTTATTTTACTGCTGATCAGTCACGCCTCGCCTGAAGTGCCCCGGATTCTCGTCAATATCCTTCTCTTTGCATTCGGCGTATTCACCATACGGGATGGCGCGCATCAGAACAGATTGAGCATCCTGAACTATGGCCTGATGATCATCTCAGCGCTGATCGTCTGCAGGTTTTTTGATACCCATATGAGTTTTGTCACCCGCGGCCTACTCTTTGTCGCTGTTGGCGCAGGATTTTTTGTAGCCAACTACTGGATGATCCGGAAAAGAAAAAATCAATCTGCCTGATGAAACGAGTCATACTTCCGCTGTTCGCCCTGACCTGCCTCGCGCAATGGTACATCCCGGGTAAGATGATTTCAGACCAGGAAAAAATTCTGAGCGAAGGGACGACCTTCAGGTTCAAGACCGCGCCGATAGACCCGGCTGATCCCTTCCGCGGAAAATACATCACCCTGAGTTTCGAAGAAGATCATGTCGAAGTCGTAAATCCGTCGGAATGGCAACAGGCGCAGGACGTCTTTGTAACCTTGCGCGACTCCGCGGGCTTTGCAAAGATCGACCGCGTATCGATGTACGAGCCAGAAGGCGACAATTTTCTCAGGGCAAAAATCAGGACTGTTACCAGCTATGAACCGTATACCCTTTGGTTGAGTTATCCGTTCGAGCGGTTTTACCTGGAGGAATCGAAAGCATCCGAGGCCGAGCGGCTGTATTGGAGCACGCAGTCAGACTCGACGCAGCAGGTTTATGCGGTCGTCAATATCCTGAAAGGCGAGGCAGCGCTAAAAGATGTAATGATCAACGACAGGCGTATTGCTGATGTCGTGAAGGAGATCAATGACCGCAAAGATTAATTAAATCACTGAACATACTGAAATGAGAAAATTAAACGCGTTAACACCGGCCTTTGTGATTTTCCTCCTGATGACAGGATGCAATGGAAAAAACGAAACTGACACTCAAGCGATCACAGGGCCGGCCATCGAATCGGAAAAGCAGAAATTCCACGTCGATACTCTTGCCACCGGATTGTTCAACCCATGGGGCATCGCATTCCTTCCAGACGGGCGTATCCTGATCACCGAACGCAAGGGCGAGATCCGCATCGTTAAGGACGGCAAACTGATGGAGGAGAAGATCGGAAATGTACCCGCGGTTCATGCCAATGGACAGGGCGGCTTGCTCGATATCGTATTACACCCCGGATACAAAGACAACGGATGGATCTACCTGAGTTATTCGAAACCGATGGAAGGCGGCAGTGCCACGACCATCACACGCGCGAAACTCGAGGGCAACAACCTGGTCGATATCCAGGAACTGTTCACAGCCCAACCCGTAACGTCATCAAGCCATCATTACGGTTCGCGCATCGTGTTTGACGGGCAGGGTCATATCTTCTTTTCCTCCGGCGAAAGGGGTACAAAAGAAAATTCACAGAATCTTGGCAATCACCTGGGCAAGGTCATCAGGCTCAAGGAAGACGGAACGCTTCCGGAAGATAATCCCTTTGTGAACATAGCAGGCGCCAAACCGGAGATCTGGAGTTATGGGCATCGCAATCCGCAGGGTATGTATTATGATAACGCGACCGCTACCCTTTGGGCGGTCGAGCACGGACCAAAGGGTGGTGATGAGCTGAATAAGGTAGAAAAAGGAAAAAATTACGGATGGCCTGTCATTACCTTCGGCATCGATTATGACGGAACATCGATTTCGGATATAACTGAAAAAGAAGGCATGGAACAACCCGTCTGGTATTGGGTTCCTTCCATCGCTACCTGCGGCATGACGCAAGTGACGAGCGATAAATATCCCGGCTGGAAAAACAATTTGCTTGTGGGTGCCCTGGCACTTACACACGTGGCGCGCATCGAACTCGATAGCAATGGTAAATTTGTGAAACAGGAAAAAATACTGGATAAGATCGGTCGCGTCCGCGCGGTTGCAGAAAGCCCTGATGGTTTTCTGTACGTCGCCACAGAATCGCCTGGCATGCTCGTGAAACTGGTTCCGGGAGAGTAACATCACAACAAAAAATCCGGATCACAAGCTTGCCGTTTATGATCCGGATTTTTTATTTATCGATCAACGCCGAATCAGGATTCTACGAAGTCAACGGCTGCTACCGCTTCGTTGATCAGCCGCAGCTCATCATCCGTCAGTGTAAAGTCAAGTGACCTAACATTCTCCTTCACCTGGTGTTCGTCCCGCGCGCCCACTAAAACGCAATCCATCGCCGGCTGTCGCGTCGTCCAGTTAATTACAAGCTGTGAGAGGCTCGCCTGATGCGCTTCTGCGATTGGCCGGATCCTTTCCAGCAGATCGTGTGTGCGCTGGATGTTCTCCGGAGAATAAAATTTACTCATGCTGCGGGTATCCCCTTCATTAAAGCGATGCCCGGGTTTGATCTTACCGGTCAGCAAGCCGCGTTGCAGCGGACTATACGGGATGATACTGAGACCGTTTTGGACGGCCTGCGGGATAACTTCCCTTTCAATGTCGCGGTTGATCATACTAAACGGGACCTGGTTGGATACAATCTTCAACGTTTTCAACGCCTCCTCAACCTGGGCAGCATTGTAATTGCAAACGCCGGCCGCACGTACCTTGCCCGCCTTAATCAATTGTCCCACCGCTTCCATGGTCTCGGAAATCGGCGTGGTGGAATCCGGCCAGTGGATCTGCAGCAGGTCAATGTAGTCGGTCTTCAGGCGCCGAAGACTATCCTCACACTCCTGCTTTACTTTTTCAGGTCCCGCGTATTTATACATTTTTACCGGCGTTCCATCATTCAGGTGCGTATCGAAAAAGAAATCGCCTTGCTCGGTTTGCCAGTTCATCCCGAACTTTGTAAGAACCTGGTATTTGTCGCGCGGAATTCCCTCCATTGCCCGGCCCACGAGTTCCTCGCTCTTTCCAAAGCCATATACCGGCGCGGTGTCGATGGTCGTTATACCGAGATCGTACGACGCGCGGATGGCACGGATGGCCGCGTTTTCTTCAGCACCACCCCACATCCATCCACCGATAGCCCAGGCACCAAACGCGATCGGCGTAACCTTTACCGAAGAATTTCCAAGTTTTTTATATTTCATAATAAATCAGGATTGTATTGAACGTCTTACTCAATCGGCGAAGATAATACCATTTCAATACCAGCAGCGGATTGTCTGTATGCCACACAGGGTATTTGGGGCCTGAAGAGTGCTGCTGGCAGGCTGGTGCGATTACATTCCCATCATCACAAAAGCACCCCAGTAATGAGGGTCTTTGTACCTGGTCATCAGCTGAAGTTGCGCCTGTTTGAATGCTTTTTGCTTATCCTTCAGCCTGATCCAGTTTGTGTAAAAATTAGTCATCAGCAATTGCGTGGCGGCATCATCTACTTTCCATAAACTCATGATCAGTGCGTCGGCTCCGGCAACGAGAAAAGCGCGCTGCAACCCATAGACCCCTTCTCCGTTCCTGACGTCGCCCAACCCGGTTTCGCAAGCGCTGAGTACAATCAGGTCGGTACCTTCAAGGTTGAGGTTCATCGCTTCATATGCTGTAAGGATCCCGTTGTCGTTACTTTCAATGTTGGGTGACACGGAACCGCTCACGGTATGACCGGCATTGGCCAGCATCAGTCCTGAACGCAGCAACGGATTATTTCCTGCGTTCTCGACGTCCACACCAAAGGCACCACCTGCTTCGGCATCCTTTAAAAAATATCCGTGCGTTGCGATATGCACCAATGCAGGACCCTTTATATTTTTAAGGTTAGCTTCAGTCGCAGTCTTCTGCGCATACTGCGTGACCTGGTATCCCGATGCTTTCAGGATCTTTGAAATACCATCCATCTCTACTTTCGTTCCCGGTAGCGGTGGAATTTCTGATGTTCCATAGTCGGGATAGCCTAACAACATCGCGCTTTTCTTTGCGGGCAGTTTCTTGCGCGTTTTCAAGGTTAACAGGTCACGCGAGTTTCCCAGGATGACAATGTCATGGCGATTCAGGACGTACTCGCCATTGGGCTTTCGCAGCGTATTGAGATTGATCTGATTGAACACGCCGTCAAGGGAAAGGTAAAGCAATTTTTTACCGGTAAGTCTTTGCTCAAGCGGGGCCCAGAACTGATCATACGAAAATTCATCGGGCAGCCGTTGCTGAATCACGTTGCGGTAATACTTTACATACCGGGTTTCAAGCTGACCGCCATTTTCCAGAATGACCAGCTCTGGCTGCGTGATACTCTGCTTCAGGATCAACGCGGCATAACGCGCGTCCGTTGTAAAATGTTTGTCGAAACCGCTTACCCGTACGATCTCAACAACAGCTTCTGCATCGGTAAGCAAGGCTGCGACCTGACGAAAGCTCTTTTTTTCAGTCGAGTATCCTTTGGAAAATTCGCCGGAGCGCTGCGACAGTGAGCGCTCCAGGCGGTTAGCTTCCTGTTCCAGTGCTTTGAGATCTATCGTCTGGTTTGCGAGCTCCTCCTTGGAATAGGCATACAGTCTGGCCAGCGTTTCCTTCTGGTCCAGCCAGCTGACATAATCCTTGATAAGCGCCGGGTCCTTACTCGACAAAATACTTTGCTTGATCTTGTTGGTCGAACTGAGTAACAAAGCTTTTGTTGCCATATGGTAATCGTACATATCCTGTACTACGGCGGGGATAGTTGCAGACGCATCCATGCAGAAATTATAGAAGCGCTGAAAACGGGGCTGCAGTACATCCCAGTACTTTGTTTTCTCCGCTTCACTCATGGGTGGAAAATAGCGGTTAATAAAATCAAGCGACGCCACCATCGCTTCCTGGAAATTGTTGTAGGCGCGCGGATAGTCCTTCATTTTCCAGTACAATACACCCAGGTCTTCCTTCGACCGGATGTAATCCGGGTGACTGGCACCCAAAACCTTTGCGCGGATATCAATCGCTTTTGTAAAGGCCTGTTCGGCGTCCCCAAACTTTTCCTGAATGCGGTAAAAAGTACCCAGATCGTTTAAAGCTTTTGCGTAGCTGGGACTGTCTTCAGAAACTTTCTTCCTGTAGATGTCGAGCGCTTTTTTCAGATTTGCTTCAACTGCATCCATTTTTCCCATCTGGATGTACAGCAGGCTGATCTGTCCAAGAAGATTCGCATACTCGGGATTAGCCGTCTGCTTTCTGTTTTCAAAAACTTTTTTTATCGACAGGTAGGTCTTCTCCGCTTCGGTAAGATTTCCCGACAACTGATACAACACGGCCAGGTTAGACTGGAACCGCCGGCTATCGAAAGACTTGCGCCCCTCCATTCCCTTTTTCGGAGCCTGCTCAGAATATCTGATCGCTTCCTCCATCAGGGCAATACCTTCCGGATAACGGCCCATCGCCTGGAAGAGCATTGCTTTGTTATTGAGAATAATAGCCAACGGTTTATTGTTACCGATGAATACCTCCTTCGCTAACTGGGCAGCTTCATCAAATTTCTGTTCTGCTTCATTGTACTGCCCCAGCATCTGATCAAGCTTCGCACGGTTGTTCAGGTTTGAAACATAGGCGGCGCTTTTTCTGCCGGGACCGTTTAAGCTCGAGGCCAGCGTTTCATCAATAAACTGTGAGGCTTCGATCGTCCGGCCCTGCGCGAGCGAGACG
>DASPJC010000261.1:0-2053 GCA_035628815.1 Ohtaekwangia sp.
CCGTCATTCAGTACGCCGCATTGCCGGTGATGATGGGAATTCCTGTACAACTCACGCAGCTTTTTTCAAATCTCGTCAGTAATTCATTGAAATTCGCAAAGGGTGCACCGCGTATTGAGATAAGTTCGTCGCCATTTGAATCCGACGTTTCGGCGGACGCCGCCGATGATGAGGATCGTTATATCAACATCCGGTTCAGGGATCACGGTATAGGATTCGATACCGCTTATTCTGAAAAAGTATTTATCCTGTTCCAAAGACTGAATCATTCGCGTGATTATGAAGGTACCGGGATCGGCCTGGCGCTTTGCAAGAAGATTGTTGAAAACCACGCTGGTAAAATCATCGTGCAAAGTGAACCGGGAAAGGGGGCTACGTTCAATCTCCTGTTTCCGGTACGAAAAATTTTAGTTAACGCTTAAAGTATTATACCTGATGGTAAAGTCAATAGGGAAATCGCAGGGAAAAAAAGGCACTGATGCTTCGGTTCACGAACGGGACACCATCTATCCAAGTATTGCGGCGGCGAACGAAGTGCTTATGCAACGCATCATGACAGAAATTGAAGACTACGCTATGGTTTTGCTCACGCCTGAGGGTGTCGTTGCCTCCTGGAACCGCGGCGCTGAAATAACGAACGGGTATACCGCGGCGGAAGCCGTCGGCAAACATTGCCGGATCTTCTTTCCAAAGGAAGATAAAGATGCCGAATTGCCTGAAGCGCTTTTGCGTGTTGCCCGGGAAAGCGGCAAAACCAATCACGAGGGATGGCAATTGAAGAAGGACGGATCGCGGTTCTGGGCCGGTGTGTCCATCACGGCATTGCACCTGTCCGGCTCCGGCGAAATAATCGGCTTTTTGAAGATCGCCCGCGACCTCACGAATATGAAAGTATCAGAAGACAACTACAGCAATTACGTGGAACAGCTGAAGCAGCGGAACGAAGAGCTTCAGAAAAGTGAACAGCGTTACCACAGCATGATCGCAGAAGTACGGGATTATGCCATCATCCTGCTGGACAAAGACGGAAAGGTATTGGATTGGAATAAGGGAGCTGAAACGCTTAAAGGTTATAAGGCCCATGAAATCGTTGGCAAAAGTTTCCGGTTATTTTATCCACGCGAATCGAAAGATCTGCATTTGCCGGAGCAGCTCCTGCAACAAGCCGTTGAGCAGGATAGCGTATATCACGAGGGTTGGCGGATCAGAAAAGACGGAACGCGCTTCTGGAGCAGCGTTGCCATCACCGCGCTGCATGATGAGGAGGGCCAGTTAACAGGCTTCTCAAAGGTTACCCGGGACCTGACGCAGAAAAAAATCGTCGAAGACCAGTTAAGCAATTACGCCGAAGATCTCAAGCAGAAGATCGAAGACCTCCGGCGAAGCGAAGAGCGCTACTATAAAATGATCTCGGAGGTACAGGATTATGCTATAATCCTGTTAAATGAGAAAGGCGAGATCCAGAACTGGAACCAGGGCGCCGAACGCATCAAAGGATACATGGCCGATGAAGTACTCGGTAAAAGTTTCCGGATCTTTTATACCAAGGAAGATGCGGCAGCCAGGTTACCGGACAGGCTATTGGGTAAAGCAAGAGAAATCGGGAAGGTTAATCACGAAGGATGGCGGGTAAGAAAGGACGGTACCCGGTTCTGGGGTTACGTGGTCATCACCGCGCTGCATGACAATGATGGTAATGTGATCGGTTTCTCTAAAGTAACCCGCGACCTGACCGATAAAAAGAATGCCGATGACGCACTCAAGGCGGTTGCCGCCCAGCTTGATCTGAAAAATAAAACCCTCGAGCGGTTAAACGATCAGCTTGCATCATTTACCTACGTTGCGAGTCACGATCTGCAGGCGCCATTGCGCAAGATTCAGTTTTTTTCCGGACGTCTTTCAGAAACCGAAGAACTTACGGAGGCCGGAAAAAAATTCGTCGACAAGATCAACAGCAGCGCCGTGCACATGCAAAATCTGATGGACGACCTGTTGTCCTACTCCCAGGTGTCCAACGATACCAGTCCTTTTGAAATGATCGACCTTGACCGTA
>DASPJC010000262.1:0-3670 GCA_035628815.1 Ohtaekwangia sp.
TCATTAGCCATGGTTCAGACAGTCAACATCGCCCTGGAAAGGGCTTCTGTATCGCGTTTGCCCGACGTCGATTTTACCAATCTCCCCTTCGGAAAAGTTTATACCGATCACATGTTTGTAGCGGATTACCGCAAGGGCGAATGGACAAATCTTCGCATCATTCCCTACGGCCGCATCAGCGTCAGTCCCGCGACGCCGGCCATCCACTACGGACAGTCAATCTTTGAAGGGATGAAGGCACACGCCTCTGCGACGGGGGAGACACTCGTATTCCGCCCGCTTGACAACTGGAAGCGGATGAACATTTCAGCGAAACGCATGTGTATGCCGGCTATCCCGGAGGAAATTTTTGTAGAAGGCCTGCGCCACCTGCTGGCCATTGAAAAGTCATGGATCCCGTTGACAGAGGGCGGCTCTTTATACATCCGGCCATTTATGTTTTCGGCCGATGAGTACATCGGGATAAGACCCTCCGAGGATTTTACCTTTATGATAATCATGAGCCCGGCAGGCGCATACTATGCATCGCCGGTGAAGGTGAAAATTGAAACACACTATACCCGTGCCGTTGCAGGAGGAACCGGTTTCGCCAAAGCCGGTGGTAATTATGGCGGCGCCATTTATCCGGCCAAGCTTGCCCAGGACGAAGGCTACCATCAGCTGATCTGGACCGATGGAACAGCGCACCGGCATATTGAAGAATCCGGTACCATGAATGTGATGTTCATGCTGGATGGCGTGTTGGTGACACCCGCCCTGAGCGACTCCATTTTAGCCGGCATCACGAGGGATAGTGTTTTGGCGCTCGCGCGAAGCTGGGGCATGAAAGTCGAGGAACGGAAAATATCGGTTGATGAATTGATGGACCATATACGTCGTGGAACCTTACAGGAAGCGTTCGGCGTCGGCACCGCAGCGACCATCGCCCCCATTGCCATGATCGGTCATGAAGGGAAAGATTACGTCATTCCGGCAACCGGGCAGATATTCGCTTCGCGGATCTACAAAGCGCTGGATATGATTAAACGCGGTGTAGAACGCGATCCATTCGGCTGGATCATGCGGTTTAATTAAAACCATTATGGGATGACATGCATCACAGGGTTGGCAACAAGTTTTGGTCTGCCAATTTTTTTTACCTTAATGCGACAGTCGCCATGAAAAGATACATTACACTGATCCTGCTGACCATCCTGCCGTTCGTGACGTACAGCCAGCGACAGGTCCTGGTTATGAAACATGAACGCGTGATCAAACGCTACAATACCGGGGATCCTTTTTCGTATTCCATTGGCAGCCCGAAAAATTTCCAGCGCGACAGGATCGTCGGGATTACCGATAGTACGATCATCACCAGATCCGATACAATTTCGTCTCACACCATAAAATTTATTCATCCGGGAGAAATGGAAGGGGTCACGCTCCGCCGGATCGGCCTTTTTGCCATCGCAGCGGGTATTGTCTTGCCACTGGCTGACTGGATCAACGTGTCGGTGGTGCAGGATGAATCCTATTCCTTCGACCGCGGAGTGGGCATTACATCGGCGGCATTAATTACGGGCGGCGCTGCCATACTGATCTTCAAGAAACCCTACATCAGGATCCGGCGCATGAAACGGGTTATGATCGTCGACAGGGACTCGCCGCTCTACGAACCCGTCACATTACCGCCAAACAATGCCTTTCCGGTACCGGAAAATTAAACACGACAGCTTAACGCCGTTTCTTCTTAAAGTTGCTTTTACCGCGCGGGGGACTGTACTTCTTTCGTTTGGCGGGCGAACCCTTCTTTTTGTACGAAGAAGTTTTCACGCCAAGTTTTTTAATGTTCTGATAGCGGCGGTTGGGTGAATAAGGCGCGAGTTTCTTTTGCTTTTTGTGAAGCTGCTTCGGGCCCTTTCCGCCGGGGCGCGTGAACGACGAACTTACCGTTTTTCTCCTGTATGATACGGCTGATTTGTAATCGGCGCGGAAGCGTTCCTTATAACTTTCGTTGCTGAAATCGTAACGGAGTGTAAACTCGTTCGCGGCGCCCACAAACCCACCCACATTGCCGGTGATGATCTCGCGCGAGTAACCGAACAGTAAATGTTTGGATGGGCGAAAAGCAACGGTCCCACTCACAACGCCTCCACTTCTCCATGCTGCGCCGGCTGTAATAAGGTTGTTATAGGTATAGAATAATCCCGCATCGATGTTGTTGTTAACATCCGAGAGTTTGCGGTAGGCCACATAAGGCTCGAGAAGGTCCTGGCCACCGCGTACCGGAATCAGTCCCTGGGCGAAAACCGTGTAATAATTGGATAGCGTCGCTTCGTCTTTCATCCATGTGGAGGACAACCGGTTCGCAGCGATGCCTGCTTTGAGGAAGCGGTTTTGAAAGTGCAGACCGAACGAATAGTCATAATGATTTAAGGAGCCTTGATTAATGGCATCGTACTCCGGATCGAGCAGGTCATCGGTGATGGGGGTACCTTTTGTGCCGATGGCATTATATTCACCGGCGACGCCCATGGACAAACTGGTAAACTTGTCGAACTTGATATGGTAAGCAAAGGCGGCCGAGGCATATGTGTTGCGAAGGAACGTTACATCCTCCTGGAAAAAATTGGCACCAATACCGAATTTATGTTTCGCAAGGGGTGCATGAATACTGATGAACGTGTTGGTGGGCGCGCCGTCAACCTGCGTATAGTTCTGGCGGTGCGAGACAGTAAGCGACCCGAAGGTATGTCCCGCGAGCGCCGGGTTATACATGAATGAATTGGTAAGCTTTTGGCTGAACAGGGGGATATCCTGCCCGTTGATAACAGCACTGATGGCAAAAAAAGCCAGGAATAAAAACCACGGAAGTAGAAGTCTTTTCATGTGCATGTCATTTAGCTTTGAGCACGGAGATCATCTGGGATTTTTTGCGCATTCCGGTCTCGGCGTCACCGTATTCAACAATGCATATATAACTACCAGGGCTAAGCTGCTTAAAATCATAGCCATCCTGATTGGGCGCTTCCGCATCATCGTAGTTTGTAAAGTTTATCCATTGCTTGACAGGGGCTCCCCACCGATCGAGCAACGTTACCTTATTGGTCCCGAAGTGTTTGATGTTCTGGATCTTCAGCACGTCATTATGGCCTTCACTGAAAGGGGTAATCAGATCATGGATAACGAGAAGCACTTCTTTTGAACCACCTATTGCAACCAATGATTTTGAAATTGCCTGACGACTTGTGACGCGTTCACTTTCTCCCAGGCCCTGCAGGTTGTCCGCAATTCCACCGATATTATCTGATTGCACAACAACCGGCGTCAGTTCATTCCCGACATTGATGCCATTAAGTCCCAGGCTTACCCTTGCATTGATATTGGCAAGATCGCCCACAACATGCCAGTACCTTGAGTTATCCAGGAACTGCAATTCCGACGTAGCGGGATCGAACGTAAACCCCGCGGGGCTGGCAACGACGCTCACAGCGACTTCGCTTGCATTTCCGTTCTCCAGCCATGCGGGTGCATAGCCTATCCCATCGGCACCCACGGGAAAAAACAGGGTGCCGGTGGCCTGCGTATAAAACATGCCGTTGACATGGGAATTTTCGGAGGCTCCGGTCAGGTTCTCCGCAGGTCCCGTATACAATATCTTTCCTGCATTGCCGGGCTCCAGCAAACCGAG
>DASPJC010000263.1:0-5069 GCA_035628815.1 Ohtaekwangia sp.
GCGTTTACGGTAACCGTAGCCTGGGCCGTAATGTTCGCGCAGTTGGTGATGGTGTTGGTTACAACCGCGTAGTATATGGCGCCATTTGCGGCTGTCGTAGACGAAGGCGTTGGTACCGGCGTCGTCCGCGCGGCATTGGCAAACCAGCTAACTGACACGGATCCGGCACCGCCTGATATCGCGTTGTTCAGGCTCGCGAGGTTAACGACGGCAGTGCTGCTTCCGGCAACCGTCTCGCAGGCCGCCAGGGGCTGGCTGGTGGCCGATGGTATTGCATTAACGTTCAGTAATGAAGGATTGGAATTGGTCGCGCAAAGTGCCGATGCGGTGACAATACATTGATACCGGAAATTATTCAATCCATCCCCGTCAGCGATTTGCAAGGTTGCTGTGGTAGCGCCAGAATAAACACCGCCATTGTTGATGTCTGAAAACCCTGATCCACCGTCTACCTGCCACCGGTAGGTTAATGCCGTGCCGGTAGTGGCCACTGAAAATGAAACCGGCGTACCGGCACAAACCTCTTCACCCTGTGGATGGGTAACAATCACAGGCGGTGCAATAACATTTACCGTCACCTCGTTTCCGGCCTGTTCGCAGCCGCCCGAGTAAACAATCCGGCGATAATATGTGGTTGTTGCCAGCCCTCCCGGGGGATCGTAATTGGAGCCCGTCGCAGAAGCGATCGGGGTATAGGGTCCACCGGAAGCCGTTGCCGATTCCCATTGATATGTAAACGTGCCGGTGCCACCGGAAGGCGTTCCCCCGGAGATGCTTGCCGGATCACCCGACGTACAAATGTTCTGGTTGATCGAAGGTGTCCCGGTCACCAGCGCCGGGTTCATTGTCAGCGTCACCGCGGTGCGGGTGGAACTAGCACAACTGGAGGTCCCGTCGTACGTCTCGGCATAAAAAGTCCCGGACGCTGCCGTTGGAACAAAAACCTCGCCTCTTCCATCGCCACCTGACAGGTCGCCGGTGACCAGGTTTCCGCCGACCGCGGCATCATACCAGTTAATGTTTTTCCCCGAGCCCGGGCTGGCAACTGAGATCGCGGGCTTGGTTTCGCCGCTGCAGTAGGCAGCACCAACGGGATCGGTGGGCGGATCTACCACCACGCAACTTGTGACCGCCGCAAACTGGTAATTGTGAACGGCATAGCAGCCGCCGATGCTCGTATTGGAAGCATAGAGATCGAATTCATAATCAGTTGACGGAGTAAGCCCGCTAATGGTAACCGTATTACCGGTACCATTGTATACCACGAAGTTGCCGGCACCTGTGGTACTGCCGGATCCAAAAGTTGTGTTGGGCGTGTATGCGATCCCGAATTTTGGCTGAACGTCCGTAGATCCTTCACGGGCGACGATGAGCGTACTTCCACCCCCGGCGGTCCACGACAGCGTTACGCTGTTGGCGTAGACATTTGAAAATACAGGCGATACCGGTATGGGCGTAGGCGGAACACAAACCTCGAATCCGTTGGTGTTCAATACACCGCCGTTGACCGCCACCAGGCCGTTAAGGGCAACCACGTTCGTGAACAACTCGCTTGGTGTGCTCAGCATACCATCATATTCGATCCTGTCAAAGACAGGAAGGCCGGTTGCATAAAGATTCCAAATACCGGAAAGTGTTCCGCCGTTCAAAAGTGTTCCTTCGATTCTTATGTCACCCCAGACTGTCAGGTTATAACCATTCATGTCGAGCGTGGCACCGGGTTCGATAAGAAGTCCGTCATCAGCAGCGATCGCACCGACATTTCCCGATAATGTTACCGTATTACCGTTCCCGATCGTGATATCCGATCCCGTGCCTGGCGTATTGGGTACGGGAGGTCCTGAATGACCGGTGTGCGACCATGTATTGGGATCATCCCAATCGCCATCGGCGCGTGAATAGTATTTACTGGTATTGATATCTGTCGTGAAATTCCAACCTGTTGTACCCGCTATCCCGCCATAGCTGTTATTATAATGATCGGTGAATACTTTACTCCCAACCTGAACGTGATAAGCCGTGGAAAAAGATGACGTGTTGATCCCGCTGATGGTAACAGTGTTTCCTGAAATCGAAATGGATGCATCTCCCCTTGGAATGGTTTGTATCAATGTCGGGCCTGCGCTTTCATAAATGCGGATGGACGTTTCGTTCGCCGTACCTGCTGCTGTCGCTATCGCCACATTCTCGTTAAACGTCAGCACGAGGTCTGATCCTGCGGTGACGGTTGCTGCATTATCCGCCGGACTTAGCGTGGTAATGAAGGGATAGGTTACATCTTCCGCAATTGCGATATCGGTAATGCCGCCGCCACTGGGTATAATTTCATTCAGCAAACTCCCGTCGAGACTGCACGTTTTAATGCTGAAAAATTCTGAAAAGAACACGGTGTTGATCTCCGGGTAGACATCGATACTGGTGATCGGTGTATCGCTGTTATCCACGACTAAGGAAGCACTGAGCGTTAAAATGTCGGTCATCATTAGGTGGTATGACGCACCAACCTGCCGCACCCAGTAGAGCTGGTTATTAATGTGATCCACCGCGATGGGTCCATAAGCATTATCACTGGTGATCAGCCGGTAGGAAGATCCCATGATATCGGACTCATATATACTGCCGTCGTTATAACCGGAGACGTAAACATTTTCCGTCGCCCGGTTAAAGCAAATGTCTGTGAATTCTTCCGTCGGGATTCCCGATGGTGTGATATTCACCTGGTTGTCGGACGGCGTATCGTAATAGCTTCCCCGCCAGATGTCATCCATGTCATCCGAAATACCCACGTACACCAGCGATTCGTTGTTCGGATCCGTATCCATGCTGTTATAGCCTGCGAAAGCGCCAAAATCCGTCAGTTGGACAGGCGAAGTACCGTCGAGGTTCGCCCGGTAAAACTCAAGCGTGTTACCATAGAAAAGATAGCCATTGTAGGGATCTGCTGCGACCATTGACTGACCGCCTACACCCACGCCGGTAAGACCAGTGCCATCGAGATTGCATACGCGCAGGACGCCGTCATCCACATAGTATAACCGTTGCGCTAAACCCGGGAAGCTCAGAAAACACAACAGCATTAAAACAACAGCTTTACAGCTAACAGGTCGAGGAGAGGGTTGCATAGGTTTGTTCACTTCTGTCAATACGAACAATCAAGCTAAAGTAAACAATTTACCGATGCCCGGCTGATTTTTCTTTGGCGGGTTACCCGAAAAAGCGGGCCGGTTTAAAGGCTGCACGCCCTGGTTCATGGCGCGGGATCCCACGGCATTTTCACGCTCGTTTTTAACATTCAGCTATATTTTATATTGTTGCCGGAATAATTCCCAAAAAGGTCTATGCTACCCAAACACAATCCCACAGAAACATCATCCTGGCAACGGCTCGAGATTCTTTTTTTAAGTGCGCAGGCCACGCACATGCGTGACATGTTTGCAGAAGACCCCGATCGGTTCTCAAGGTTTCACGCCCGCTTCGAGGATATTCTCGTCGACTATTCCAAGAACATCATCGATCGTGAAATCTTCAACGAATTGCTTGCCCTCGCAAAGGAAGTAGAGTTGAAAGACGCGATCGACGCGATGTTCCTGGGCCATAAGATCAACCAGACGGAAGACCGGGCGGTCCTTCATACGGCCCTGCGCAACCGGTCCAACACACCGGTCAAGGTGGACGGTGAAGATGTGATGCCGGCCGTCAACGCAGTGTTGACGCAAATGAAAAAATTCTCCGAACAATTGCTCGGCGGGACCTGGACCGGATATTCGGGGAAAGCCATTACCGACATTGTGAATATTGGTATCGGCGGATCGGATCTGGGGCCTTATATGGTAACCGAAGCCCTCCGGCCTTACTGGAAAAACATCACGCCGCATTTTGTTTCGAATGTCGACGGAACGCACATCGTTGAAACGCTGAAGGGATTGAATCCCGAAACAACGCTCTTCATCATCGCTTCCAAGACATTCACTACCCAGGAAACCATGACCAACGCCGTGACTGCGCGTGAATGGTTCCTGCAGGAATCGAATGGCAACGGAGAAGTGGCCAAACATTTCGTCGCGGTATCCACCAACCAGAAAGAAGTAACAGCGTTCGGCATCGCGCCTGAAAATATGTTTGTGTTCTGGGACTGGGTCGGCGGACGATACTCGTTGTGGTCATCCATCGGGCTGAGTATAGCCTGTACGATAGGTTTCGCGAACTTCGAACAGTTACTGGAGGGTGCCCATGCGATGGACAATCACTTCCGCAGCGAACCTTTTGAAAAAAATATCCCTGTCATCCTGGCGCTGCTTGGGGTGTGGTACAATAATTTTTTCGGTGCTGCATCGGAAGCCATTTTGCCGTACGATCAATACCTTCATCGCTTCGCGGCATATTTCCAGCAGGGTAACATGGAGAGCAACGGCAAATCGGTCGACCGCAATGGCGAACCCGTCACGTACCAGACCGGGCCAGTCATCTGGGGAGAACCGGGTACGAATGGACAGCATGCTTTTTACCAGCTTATTCACCAGGGTACAAAACTGATCCCCTGTGATTTTATTGCGCCGGCCATCAGCCATAACGTGCGGGGCGATCATCATCAAAAACTCCTGTCCAATTTCTTCGCGCAGACGGAAGCCTTGATGGCGGGCAAGACGCGCGCGTCGGTTGAGGCAGAGCTCGCGCACGCCGGCTACGACAAGGAAGGCATTGCCCATCATGCGCCGTTCAGGGTGTTTGAAGGAAACAAACCCAGCAATACCATCCTTTTCAAACGGCTCACACCGCGGACGCTTGGGAGCCTGGTGGCAATGTATGAGCACAAGATCTTCGTACAGGGCGTCATCTGGAATGTATTCAGTTTCGATCAGTGGGGCGTCGAACTTGGCAAAGTGCTCGCGAAAAAAATTCTGCCCGAATTAACCTCGGCAGATGAAACATCGTCGCATGACGCCTCGACAAACGGGTTAATCAACTATTTCAAACGTTTGAAGTCGGAATGATTAACTAATTGATTGCAAAGTGTTAACAGACCATTATTTTTGTTGGATTTTATAACCAGATGAGCAATAAAATTTCGA
>DASPJC010000264.1:0-18051 GCA_035628815.1 Ohtaekwangia sp.
GCGGAAAAGAGGAAGACCGCGGCCAGCACAACACCCCCGGTTACACCGCCTATGCACATGGCGCGGCAATGCTGGTGAAGAAGGAAGTTGTCGAGAAAGTGGGAATGTTGCCCGACTTGTTTTTTATCTACTACGAGGAACTTGACTGGTCAGCCCATATCCGGAGAGCGGGGTACAAGATCTACTACCAGCCCGAAGCGCTGATCTTTCACAAGGAGTCGATCACCATGGGAAAGGAAAGTGCTATTAAAGCATACTACCACAACCGCAACCGGATCCTTTTCATGCGCCGGAACACCAGTGGATTTCACTTTTTGCTATTCAGCCTTTTCTTTACTTTTTTTATTGCGCCGAAAAATGTGGCGACCTACCTTTTCAAAGGACAAACGACACATCTCCGGAATTTTTTCAGAGGTTTAATCTGGAATATAAGAACTCAAAAATATAGCAACCTTTAACCTCGAAACTTCATCAATTCATGAGCAAACTCAATTCACTTGTTACAGGCGGAGCAGGATTTATCGGATCACATGTCGCGCGCCATTGTTTAGGTTTAGGACATAATGTTGTTGTTTTAGACGACCTGAGTGGTGGTTTTGAAGACCATATTCCCGAAGGCGCTATTTTTGTTAAAGGATCAGTTACCGATCACAAGCTTCTCGCCGATCTGTTCGAGCAATACAAGTTTGACTACGTATACCACCTCGCGGCCTATGCTGCAGAGGGCCTCTCCCATTTTATCCGACGCTTTAATTATAACACCAATCTCATCGGCAGCATCAACCTCCTCAACGAGGCCGTGAAGCACCAGTGCAAGTGCTTTGTGTTCACCTCTTCGATCGCCGTATATGGCCCGGGCCAATTGCCGATGACCGAAGACATGACACCGGTTCCTGAAGATCCCTATGGTGTTTCGAAGTACGCGGTTGAGCTGGACCTCAAAGCCGCCCATGAAATGTTCGGGCTTAACTATGTCATCTTCCGCCCGCACAATGTGTATGGCGAAAATCAGAATATCGGGGACAAGTACAGAAATGTGATCGGTATCTTCATGAACCAGATCATGCAGAAGAAACCCATGACCGTATTCGGTGACGGGACACAAACGCGCGCGTTCAGCTACATTGACGATGTGGCGATACCCATTGCCAAATGTGTTGACATCCCGGAAGCCTATAACCAGGTCTTTAACATCGGGGCTGATAAGCCTTATACGGTCAACGAACTGGCCACTGTTGTTTGCAAACATTATGGTGTGAAGCCGGACATTCAGTACCTGCGCGCGCGCAAAGAAGTACTGCACGCTTACTCGGACCACGCGAAAGCTCACCGCGTTTTTGGTTCGTCTGGCGCAATATCCCTCGATGAGGGCATCGGGCGAATGGCCGCGTGGGCAAACGTTGTCGGCGCTCGTAAGAGTCAGGAGTTCAACAACATAGAGATCAGGAAAAATCTTCCTGAAGGGTGGTAAGAAAAAAGTTCCCCACGTCCTGTCGCTGCCATCGCGGAACAATTGTGGTGACTTTTTCTCCGTCAGACGAATAAAATATATAAGTTTATATTCTTTTTGTCGCCGTGAAAAAACTCTCAACCCCTAATCTCAGTGCCGTGCTATGGCTTTTGCTCCTGCTGGGAGCAGGTCAAGCGCTGGCACAGCAAGTCCCGAAAATGGCCCCGTACGGAAGAGGTTACCTCGAGTATCTCCCGCCGGGCTATGATACGTCGACCGAACTTTATCCCTGTATTATATTCCTGCACGGCTCCGGCGAACGGGGTACGGGCACAGCGTCTCAACTGGCGAAAGTCGCCAACAACGGGCCCCCCAAGCACGTCAAGAACGGTCACAAGATGTGCTTTACGGTAGCGGGCAAAACAGAATGCTTTATCGTGTTGTCTCCGCAGACCAATGACTGGTCGTGGAAATTTGATGTCGTTCCTTTTGTGCAGTATGCACTGGAAACCTATCGCATCGATCCTGACCGGATATATCTCACCGGCCTCAGCATGGGCGGTGAGGGAACATGGTTAGGAGCTTCCTATGCCGATAATGAACCTAATTATTTCGCTGCGCTTGGTGTCATGTGCGGACGCGCAGGTGGTCCCGACGGCTGTAATGTGCAAAACAAAAAAGTAGCCGTCTGGGCATTTCATGGAGACAACGATACGGCGATCCCTATTGCCGCGGGGCTTCGCCCGGTCAACGGCATGAAAGGTTGCGGCGGAAATCCGATCTGGACCGTATATGCCGGCGTCAGCCACGGCGGCTGCTGGGACCGCGGTTACCGGACCGATCATACCTATCACAATCCGAACCTGTACGAATGGTTCCTCAGCATCAAACGAAACAACCCGGGGCCCAGGCCTCCCACCGTTAACGCAGGCGCTGATGTAACCATTACCCTTCCCCTCAATACGACGACGTTGACCGCGACGGCGACTGATGCGGATGGCACGATCGCCACCCGGAACTGGGCGCAGGTCAGCGGACCCAATACCGCCGGGATTGCAACACCTTCCAGCCTTGCTACCGTCATCAACGGTTTGGCTGCAGGAACATATGTCTTCAGCTTTACCGCGACAGATGACACCGGCCTCTCCACAACGGATCAGGTTACCGTAAGGGTTAACCCTGCGCCGACACCGGTACCGCCGACAGCAAACGCCGGCCCCGACCGCACGATCACCGCACCGGCAAATTCACTTTCACCCATCAACGGCTCGGGTGCTGACACCGACGGCACGATTGCGAGTTACGCCTGGACACAGACGGCGGGACCCAATACCGCCACATTAACCGGTGCCGCCACCGCGACGCTGGGCGCCAGCAACCTTGTTGTAGGAGCCTATTCTTTCACGCTTACGGTAACGGATAACAGCGGACTACAGGGTTCCGACCAGATGGTTCTCACGGTATTGCCGGCGCCGCCGAACGCTGCACCGGAAGCAAACGCAGGTCCGGATCGCACTATTACCCTGCCCGTCAATCTGACCAACCTGACAGGATCCGGTACGGATAGCGACGGTACGATCGCATCCTATGCATGGACACAGAATAGTGGTCCCAATACGGCGACCATTGGATCGCCTGCGCAAGGAGCCACACAGGTTTCCGGTCTTGTTCAAGGGGTATATGTATTTACCCTTCAGGTCACGGACGATAATGGCAGTACCGACAATGACCAGGTTATTGTTACGGTCCTGCCGGTACCGCCCAACAACCTTCCCCTGGCCAGTGCCGGCAGTGACATTTCAATCACACTTCCGGTCAATACCACCGTGTTGAACGGCTCGGGAACCGATGCCGACGGAACGATCGCGACCTACGCATGGACCCAGACGAGCGGTCCGAATACTGCGACCATCGCTACGCCCGGCGCGGCAACAACCAACCTGAGCGGCCTGATCGAAGGGAACTATCTTTTCCAACTCACCGTCACCGATGACGATGGAGGCCAGGGGTCGGACCAGGTATTGGTCCAGGTCTTGCCTGTTCCGCCTAACAATCCTCCGGTGGCCAATGCGGGTGCCAATGTAAATGTCTCATTACCCTTAAGTACAGCAAGCCTGAATGGATCAGGCAACGACACCGACGGAACGATTGCCAGCTATCAATGGGCATGGCAAAGCGGCCCGAACACACCAACGATCGCTACACCCACCCTGGAAGATACAGACATCAGCGGACTGATAGAAGGCGTGTACACGTTTCAACTCACCGTTACGGACGACGATGGTGCTACCGGGTCCGATCAGGTCATTGTCACGGTTTTCCCCGTAGCCAATATTCCGCCGACGGCCAATGCCGGGGCGGATTTTTCGATTACGCTTCCCACGAACAGCACACCGCTTTCGGGATCGGGCACCGACCCCGACGGAACGATCAGCGCCTACCTGTGGGAACAGGTCAACGGACCGAATACGGCAGTCATCACCAACGGGGCTACTGCGAACCCTACGATCTCATCGCTGACCGACGGAATTTACATTTTCACATTGACGGTGACGGACGACGACGGGGTGAAAGGCACCGATCAGGTCCAGGTCACGGTATTGCCGCAACCGCCGAACCAGCCCCCTGTCGCCAGTGCAGGACCCGACATTACCCTTACCCTTCCGGCTAACACGGCCACGCTGAACGGTTCGGGAACCGATGCCGACGGTATTATCGTCAGCTATCACTGGAACCTTCTGGCAGGTCCTGCGACGATCACGCTTAGCGACGTCGATCTGCCGGTACTCAATGTAAGCGACCTCGAGGCTGGCACCTACAGTTTCGAACTCGTGATTGCCGACGACCGCGGCGCGACTGTTACAGATGAAGTCAAGATCTTTGTCAACGCACTCAACCTTCCGCCGGTAGCCAGTGCGGGACCTGACCGGAATATCACCCTGCCGGTAAGTAACACCACGCTGAATGGCACCGCCAATGATCCTGATGGTACAATAACGGCCCGCCTATGGGAACAACTCAGCGGACCCAATACCGCGGTAATTGCAACCCCGGGTAATCTCAATACGAACATTACCGGATTAATTGCGGGGATTTACATTTTTACGTTTGAGGTAACCGATGACGATGGTGTCACGGATTCGGATGAGGTCCGCGTTGTTGTCAACCCGGCGCCACCGAACACCCCGCCGGTAGCCAATGCCGGTCCTAACCTGGAGATCACGCTGCCCGACAATTCGGTGACGATCACCGGATCGGGTACCGATAGTGACGGCACGATCGTCAGCTACCTCTGGTCGCAGGTTGGCGGGCCCGGTACGGCCAGCCATTCAAGCCTGAGCCAGGCCAGCATTACCTGGAGTAACCTTGTGGCCGGAACGTATATCTTCCGCCTGCGGGTAACGGATGACGATGGCGCTAACGGTCAGCGCGACGTGAGTGTAAAGGTCAATCCCCAGCCGGCCAATATCCCGCCCGTTGCCAATGCCGGCGCGAATGATCAGATCACGCTCCCTGTGAATACCATTTCGCTTACCGGATCCGGTAGCGACACCGATGGAACCATTTCAACGTACCTGTGGCAACAGGTTAACGGACCTTCCCCGGCTGATTTTACAACGCCAGGAAGCGCGAACACCAATGTGACTGACCTCGTAGAGGGGATCTACGTTTTCCGCCTGACCGTCACGGATGACGACGGCGTAAGCGCTTTTGACGAAGTTGCCATCACCGTAAGACCGATACCCGCCAACCTTCCGCCAATCGCGAACGGCGGCGGCAACAAGGTCATTACACTGCCACTCACCAATACCACGCTGAACGGGTCGGGTACCGATGCTGACGGTTCTGTTGTCGGCTACAACTGGGTGCAGGTAAGCGGTCCCACAACCGCCACCACGACGGATCCAACCATTAAGGATATTGATATCAGCGACCTCGCAGAGGGCATCTATTTATTCCGTCTTACGGTAACAGACGATAAGGGCTCCACGGGCTTTGATGAGATCAACATCCGGGTTCAACCCGTTCCTGCAAACCAGCCGCCTACGGCAAATGCCGGCGGAAATAAGATTATTACACTGCCCACTGTTACCGCCACATTTAATGGTAGCGGGACCGATCCGGACGGAACCATCGCCTCGCACGCGTGGACCCAGGTCGCAGGCCCGTCAGCAGCGGCGCTTTCAGGTCAGGCTACAGCGGATCTGACGGCGAACAACATGCTGGAGGGAACTTATATTTTCCGGCTGACCGTCACGGACAACCTCGGGGCTATCGGTTTCGATGAGGTCAACGTGCGCGTTAACCCCACACCGCCGAATGCGCCGCCGCAACCGCAGGCCGGAAGCAACATTGCCATTACACTTCCGGTAAACAGTGTTACCCTGGATGGTGCGGCCAGTACCGATGTCGATGGCACAATAGCAACATATGCGTGGTCGCGTCTTTCAGGTCCCTCCAACCCAACCGTTGGTGCCGGTGATGTAGTGACCGTCGCAGGACTCGTCCAGGGAATATATATTTTCCGTCTTACCGTAACCGATGATGACGGTGCAAGCGCATTCGATGACGTGCAGGTGACAGTAAACCCGGAACCGCCGAATAATCCGCCATCGGCAGATGCCGGAATCGACCAGATCATTGCCGCACCGCCTTTCGGCCTGAATGTGACCGGGACGGCGAATGATACCGATGGCCCCGCACCGACGGTGGAATGGACACAGGTATCGGGTCCGAACACCGCAACACTTACCAATCCCACTTCCCTTACCGTCACCATTGGCGGACTTCAGGAAGGAACCTATATCTTCCGCCTCACCGCGGAGGATGAAGATGGCGACACGGGATCGGATGAAATGACCTTAACAGTCAATGGTAATCAATCACCGGTGGCTTTCGCCGGAGGAACGATCAATATTGTGCTGCCCGACGATGATGTCGTACTGACAGGTTCAGGATCGGACGCAGACGGTGCCATTGCGGATTACCAGTGGGTCCGTGTTTCCGGACCCAATACGCCGACCGTGACCCCGGGCGCTGAACCGAACGAGGTTATACTCGATGGTTTAGTTGAAGGCCAATATGTTTATACGCTTACGGTCACTGACGACAAGGGCGCTACAGATGAGGATCAGATCACTATCGATGTTACCACAATAGCAAACAACCAGCCGCCAGTAGCCCGGCCGGGAGAAAACATCATCGTGTTACTTCCCAATAATTCCGTTACTTTGAATGGTCTTGCTTCAAGCGACGCCGACGGAACGGTAACGGACTTTGCCTGGGAACAAGTTGGCGGCACCCCTGCAACGCTTTCAGATACAACCTTTGCCGAACTTCTTGTTGCCGACCTGACCCAAGGTGTATACGTATTCGCGCTCACCGTAACCGACGATGACGGCGCCACGCATACTGCCGAGGTTACGGTGAACGTAACGAATGAGGAAGAGACGCTGACATCCATCCCAAAAGTGTTCACGCCCAACAACGACGAACGCGGTCAGACCTGGCAGTGGCCTGCCGCCATCCTCGAACAATATGACGGCTGCGAGCTGTCGATCTACTCGAGGTTTGGTAAAAAGGTATTTGAGATGGTCTCGTATGATAACAGCTGGGACGGTACATCACGCGGGGTCAAGCTCGAGGATGAAGCGTATTATTACGTCATAAAATGTTCTGACGGACAACAAACCACCGGAGGTGTTAGGATAGTTCGATAAATGGTAAAGGATGAAAAGAATTTTAGCCCTCGTTTTCGCGATAGTAAGTGTGCAGTATTGCGCCGGTCAGACACCGGCACCGTTCCGCCAGTTCTTTTTCAATCCTTATCTGTTTAATCCGGGGTACACCGGAATCAACGGCTACAGCGAATTGTACCTGGTCTATCGTCAGCAATGGGTGGATTTCAAGGATGCACCGACAACCATGGGCGTGAATTTCCAATATCCTACGAAGAAACGTGTTTCACTTGGTTTCAGCATCGTCTCTGATGAAGTGGTGGCCCTCCGGAACACTTCCTTTACCAGTACGTTTGCTTATGCCGTGCCCATCGCTGCCAATCAGGCACTCCGGTTCGGAATTTCCGGCGGCGTGGGCATGAACGACCTTAACCTGAAAGAAGGTGAATATGATCCCAATGATCCCACCATCATTAATGCCGCGCAAAATAATTTTTATGTCGACGGGAATTTTGGTGCCGTTTATACCAACCGCGGATTCCGGCTCGGCTTCGCGCTGACCCGGTTATTTGATACGAATGGTTTCAGCTCGAAGGATTTTAACGAAGTTGAGTTCTCGGCACTCGACAACCGGTTGTACTCGGTGAGCTACCGATTCCCCGTTGGGGCCGGTGGAATTTCCCTGGAACCTTATTTTCTCTACCGTGAATCAGTCGACAAGCTGAATGCCTGGGAAGCCGCCTCGACGGTTTACTTCCGGGAAAAATTATGGGTCGGCGCATCCTACCACGAAACCCTGGGCCTGGGCTTTTTCCTCGGCGCAAGTATAAAAGACCTTTTCCGTTTCAGTTACAGTTATGAGCTCCCGCCGATGGAGAAAAATTTTATCTCCAGCAGCTCGCACGAATTACACATGTCGCTCCGGCTCGGCAAGAAAAAAACGCCGGATGTGATTATCACATCCCGTAAGACCAGGGCTCCGGCCATCGACTCCACACTCATCGCCCGGGGAGACGAGGAACCTGTCGAGGAGGGTGCGGTCGAAGAGGAAGGATTGGACGAAAATCTCCCCGCCCCCAACGCACTGAAAGCAGACAACACGACCAATACAGACCCGATACAGAACGATCCGCTTCCCCCAACGGTCACGCCCGCGACTACCGCTTCGACGATACAGCCCCGGGAGGCTGCAGTCACGGAGGTTGCCCCGGTGAAGGCCGACAGCAGTGCCGTCGCTGCGCCACCTGCTAAAAAGACAGGAAGGCCAGCGCGCAGTTTTGCCCTGGCCCCTGGCCATTACGTTGTCGCGGGTGCCTTCCGCATCATGGACAACGCCATTCGCTATTCGCAGGAACTGCACGGCAAAGGATACGGGGACGCGACGATCGCCATCAATCCAAAAAATAACCTGTATTACGTTTACATCTTCTCTTCTTACGACCTTGACGAGGCGCGGAAAATCAGAAACCAGTATCGGGTCCGCAGACCTTTCCATGAGGTATGGTTATTTACCATGGAATAAAAACCACGTTATCATCTGTCTGTATGAAAAAAGATTTCATCGTCCTGGTACTGGGACTGCTTCTCCTTTCTGCCACGGCCGTTCTGAATCCCAACCCTTTTGTTTTTGATGAGCGTTTGTTTCCACCGAACGTGGAACTGATGGAACAGTATGGCTTCGGCGAGAAATTTCTGCTCGAGATGAAAGACCAGGCGCCGGGCCCGCTCTATGAATTTGTACATCTTCCCCTAAAAGGGCTCACGGACCTGTCTCCTCGCGCAATGCGCATTGTGAACCTGCTGTTGTTCTACCTGGTGGTCGTCGTTCTCATGCTGATCTACCGCCAATCCTATACGCGATCCCAGGCGCTGTATCTCAGCCTGCACATGATCGCTATCACCACACTCTGGCAGGTGGCGGGACTGGTACTGACGGAAATACCTGCCATGCTGTTTGCTACCGTATCCTTCCTGCTGGGAGTTCTCGTCCTGAAGTTTCCGGCGGAGAACCTGAAGCGCACAATTCTTTACAGTGTGTTGATGGGAATTGCGGGGGGACTCGCCATATTGGGCCGAACGCCGTACCTCGTGATCATCCCGGCTTTTTTTGGCGCATTGATCATTCAACGCTACTTCAACCGGCACAAACTGTCTGTACCGGCGGCCTTCCTCCCCTATGCCGTAATTGCCCTGGCGATGATCATTCCTATCTTCCTGATCTGGGGCGGCATGGTTCCTCCCCTGCAGCCGAAGGTCGAAGGCGCCATTCAACCCTGGCATGGCTTGCTGGCCTGCGCGTACGCCGGTGTGATCGGTTTCATTATCAACCCCCGCTGGTTTCTGTTCAACCACAGGATCCTTGTCATGCTGCTTGGGGCTTACATCGCATTCTTTATCCTCACCTTGCTGGAACTGGGTTTCGAATATGCTCCCATGGCTACGACCGTCATCCGCATCGCCGGGATGAACATGTTTAACATGTATGTCAAATTCATCTCGCCCCTGCTCGCAACCTTTGGTTTTTATTTCCTGGTATGTTGCTGGTATCGCGCCAAGGAAAATCTTGCCAACCCGATCTACATTTTTGCATTGCTTGCATCGCTCGCCGTACTGGCGTCTTCAGCCAAGATCAGTCACCAGTTCAGCAGCCGGTACGTAGCGCAGGCTGCACCTTTTCTGGTCCTGATATTTGCCAACATCGACGAACGGGATAACTGGAAGTGGATCCGGCTCGCCGCCGGAATTGTGATGGGCTTTCTATCGCTCAACACCTACGCGAAAGTGATTTAGTCTGGATGCTGGAATTTAAAACAATAAAGAAAATTCTATCTTTCAATCAATTTCCCAAGCCCCAAGGCCTAACAGCAAAAGTCTCTCTATTCGTTAAAATTCTCCTAATACCTGATGCCTAATACCTAATCCTATCACCCCAGAATCCTGACAAACCCTTTTGCAAAACGCCGGACATAGTACCAGTGATAACGCACGGTTAATCCCCTGAAGGCCCGCTGTATGACGCTTACAATAACGAGCTTCGGATACACCTTTTCATAGAACTGCAGAATAAGGAATACTGTAATAACAAATGTCATGGGTGCCAGGAAATTCCACTGGTAATGCACGATCCGCGCGGCGATCAGGTTGAGAATGATATTGCCTGCCGTAAAAGCGGTTAACGATGATCGGCCGAAAGCCATGAAGGTATGGGTGGCGCCTGATATCCGCGCGCCAATCGGTATGAGCACGGCGCTCAGGAATGCCACGGTAAGGCCCAGGGTCGTGCTGAACAGGTAATAGAGCGGATTATTTTCATCCCGGTAAATATTTCGCAAGTGATTATGGGTTAGTACCGGGGCAGGTATCAGCATAAATACAATCACGACAACAGTTACCAGAACTGCCAGGATGCCCAGCGTGCTGAAATAGAATTTCAGTTTTTCATCAAAAGAAATAAAGCTCGCGGCCAGCATACCAGCCGTTACCAGCGTCAGGCTGTACAGCACACTGGGTCCGCCCTGGTCGCCAAACCCGAACATGTATGAGGTAAAGATTTCGAGGTTGGGTTGGAAGGGCGGTATCATTTGCAGGAACGGGTAGATCAACCAGGGTGATAATCCGAGCAAAAGTGTTTTCCATATCCCATACTTACTCCGGAACCACAACAATGGAATGGCAACGAGCAGCATCACCGTGTAAAGCTTCAGAATGTTTCCGAAATGGCAATTTCCGACAAAAAGTGCTGCGCCCAACCCGGCCTTGACGTCCTGTAGCCCCCCGATAACGCCGGCCACAACGGTGAGGAAATACCCGATATAACATTGAAAGCTACGGTTGATCAAACCATAGGCGGTTTTCCTGATCCCGAATTTCCGGAGTCTTCCCAGGTATATAATTTCCAGCATCATGCCGAAAAGCAACAGGAATGTCGGCGTTGCCGAGGAAGTGATCAGTTTTAATAACGGGATATTCGCAGGTACCATTCCGAAATCGTTCATGGAATGGTCCGTAAGCGCCAGCATAATGGCAAAACTGCGGGCGAAGTCGACGAAATAAATGCGTTTTGATGGCAGGGACATTACAGCCAGGTTTAAACAGACAAACTCAAAAAATAACGAAGATAATGTGATCGTGCATCATACAATAAATCAAAATCTTCCTCATAAATTCGGGCCCAAAGTTATGGCATGCGAAGGTACATCGAATCATTAGATGGCATCAGAGGCTTCGGTATTTTTTTCGTCCTCTGTTACCATTACCTCAGGTTAAACGATTTCAACTGGACGATTATTGGTTTTTCGTGGATCTGGATACAGATGTTCTTCGTTCAATCCGGCTTTCTGATTACCGAAATACTCCTGGCCAGCAAACATAAACCGTTTGGCACGTATGCCGGACAATTTTACTGGCGCCGCGCCTTGCGGATCTTCCCGGTTTACTTCGCTTATGTGCTGGCCTTTGCATTGATCTACATTGTCGTTCACAAACCGGATGATTTCGGTGAGCGCGCGCCGTACCTCTTTACCTTTACCTACAACTATACCCGTCTGATACCGGAACTTGACTTCAACAGTGTCTGGTTCATCCATTTCTGGTCTTTGGCTGTGGAAGAACAATTCTACCTGGTATGGCCGGTGATCGTCTACTTCCTCGACGAACGCAAACTGAGGTTTCTCATTGTGGCGGTCATCATCGCTATTCCGGTGTTCCGTTTCTGGTTTACGGACTACATTCTTGCCAACGGATTCAGCGCCGAGATGGCAGGGGAAATCACGTATGGATTTACACTCAGCCAGTTTGATGCTTTTATGATCGGCGCGGCAATACCGCTGTTCAAACTGCGGCAGAACATTGCGAATCCAGGCAAATGGGTTCTTATTGCCCTGGCGGTTGTGCTGGCAGCCGGATTCCTGAATTATTTCATCCTCAGCAGCGACGGAATGGATATCAGCTGGACAAGCCTGGGAATATCGGTCGCCATGATCGAAAATTACCAGCACGTCTGGTCCTATTCATTGATCAATATTCTTTTCGCCCTGGTTATTCTCTACCTGATCCGTGAGTCGTACACCGGCATTTTCAACAATCGCGTGCTGGTCAGTATTGGAAAAATCGTTTACGGCATGTACATCTTTCACTTTGCCTTATTATTTGGATTTTCGAGGATCTCGGCCAAGATTGTAGGCATGCTGGGTATCCCCGCCTCGCTGCAGGGCGTCGTTATTACCGTTATGTTCGTTATTGCCTTTGTCATGACCTATGGCCTGGCCTACGTCAGTTATAACTATTTTGAAAAGCGGTTCCTGGCATTGAAAGACTATTGGCCGAAACAAAAGTGACGGTCTTGCGTGGGTAATTTTGTGGACACCCGACCCTCGGGCTTTCCAAATTCTCTTGGACGGCGCATTCGCTCGCTATGGCGATTGTGGCATACCTTTTTGATCATTTCGCGCTAGGTTTAAGAGCGTTCGGCAACGTCACGCCCTCGTTATGGAACCGCCAACGATAAATTGTTGTATCACAGGAATCTGGACTTTTTGAAGTTACCTGAAAATATACCGGCTGGATTTATAAGGCTTTTAATCGGCTGTTCGATTTCTAATAAAACCCTATGAAAAGACACTACAGCAACGGCAGCGCGCTCCTTTTCTTCTTCGTTAGTTTGGTCACCTGGCATGCCAACGGACAGTTCGTTGAGTGCTCTTCGGTAATGCCGCAATTTGAATCGTACGATTACACCCAGGTTCAGTCGTGGAATACTTCTGCTTTCCTCTCGTACCAGTACGACAGCCCGGAGGCCGGCGCTTCCGACCTGATGCGCTTTCGGCTTTTGGTCCCCAATGGCTACACCTGCAGCGACGCGACAAAATATCCCCTCATCGTATTTTTACACGGCAGCGGAGAGTCAGCGCCCTATGATGCCAATCCTTTCGACGCTAACAACACGCAGGACAATGACAAACACCTGGTGCATGGCGGTCAACGGCACAAGAATGCCGTGGCAAATAACACGTTTCCCGGATTTGTCCTGTACCCACAGATCAGAAAATCCAGCAACAACAACAATTACTGGGGTATCGATAATATCAGGGCTGTGCGCTACATTATCGATAAGCTGATTACCGATTACAAAGTTGACCCGGACCGCATCTACATTCATGGCCTGTCGATGGGCGGTGAGGGCACATGGATCTTCCTTTCCAATTTCCCTGAATATTTTGCCGCGGCTCACGTGATGTCGGCAGCCGGCTCGAATTTTACGAACGGGACCGCCGCAGACGTTGATAATTATGTTCACATCCCCTTGCGTATGTCACAGGGCGGGCTGGATTCCAACCCAACGCCGCTCGAAGGTAACAACCAGGTAAAAACCATCCGCACCGCGGGCGGAAACCTGGAGTATACTTATTATCCCAACACCGGCCACGCGACGTGGAACCTCGAATACGCCAAGACGGACTTTTTCTCGTGGTTCCTCGCCAGGCGGAAGAACATGATCATGGTCCTTGGCGGACAGACTTCCTTCTGTCCTGAAGACCCGATCAGTCCGTCCAAACCCGTAACGCTGGGGCTGTCACCGGGGTTTGTCGCTTACCAGTGGGCGGAAGGAGATGAATCCGGTATCATTCCCGGGGCAACGTCCCATGAATATCAGGCAACTGCGGCCGGAACCTATTTTGCCCGGTATCAGCGTTCACCCGGTGTGTGGGAACCGTGGTCACCGGCCGTGGTCCTGGACAATGACAAAGGCCCTTCACCTACACCAACGATTACAACCGATAACCAAAGCGTCAATCTTCCACCACTCGACGGCAGCCCCAATGTCACCCTGATTGGCACACCCGGTAAGGAGGGCTACGCATGGACGCGCAACGGTTCACCGCTGGGGACCGGCCAACAGACCGTCACCGTAAACACGGCGGGGTTCTATGCCGTCCGGGCGAAAGATCCGAAAGGTACCGGGCTTGAAGCCGACAACGATACGCCGACGAAATTCCGCGCCACGCCACAGGGTTGTTTGAGCGATCCATCGGAACCGGTCGTCGTGACCACGTCCAATGGGGTCAACGTACCGGCTATCCCGGGCAATTTCTTTGGGAGTGCTACGGCGCCCACCAGCATTACCCTGTCATGGGACGACCGCTCCGCGAACGAACTCGGGTTTGAAATTTACCGCACCACCACGCCCGGCAGCAATTACAAACTGATCACGATCCGCCCGGCATCCGATTCACCGAATCCGCAGAACTATGTCGATCAATCGGGCCTCCAGGCAAACACGACCTATTACTACCGGATGCGGGCGGTGAACACTTCGGGCGGATCAGGCTACACCCCTGAGATCGCTGTCTTCACGGCTGTTGACAATACACCACCAACGGCACCGGTATTGGTCGTTGTGGCAACTTCCCGGACGGCGATCGACCTGTCATGGTCCGGTGCTACAGATAACATCGCCGTACATGAATATGATATCTACCAGAACGGATCGCTGGTTGCAACGGTGCCCGCCACCACAACCACTTATCAGGCCAGCGGACTGATCGCCTTTGCTTCCTATAGCTTTGTTGTCCGCGCACGGGATGCTGCCGGCAATATTTCACCCCCCAGCAACCAGGTCAATCCCTCGGCTGTCAATACCGGGCTGTTCTACTCGTATTATGAGCACGAGAACAACGTCAACCTCACATCGCAGATCATACCCAACAGTACGCTGGTCACCACGGGTTACATGCCCAAATTCAATATCACACCCCGTAACAGGGACGATGGCTTCGCTTTCATTCATGAAGGCTTTATCAACATTCCCACCGGCGGTTCCTACACGTTTTTTATGACATCCGACAACGGCAGTGTGTTATATGTGAACAACGTCCTTGTGGTTAATCATGATGGCAACCATTCGTGCACGGAAAAAAGCGGAACGCCGGTCACCCTTTCAGCGGGCACCTACCCTGTCAGAGCCATGTACTTCGAGAAAACCGGTGGTCAATGCCTGACGGTATCGTGGGCCGGACCCGGATTTTCGAAACAAGAGATACCGAACAGTGCCCTCAGCGATACGGCGCCTCCGCCGGCGCCTGTTGCGGCGCCCAACACGATCGCCGCGAATGCCGTCGGGGCAAACCGCATCGATCTGACCTGGGTGGGACCGAGTAACAACGAGACAGCCTTTGAGATCTACCGCGCCACAGCGCCGGGCGGACCCTATCAGGTCGTGCACCTCACAGCAGCCAATGCAACGTCGTGGTCGGATACGGGATTATTACCGGGAACGCAATACTATTACAGGATCCGGGCCATCAATGCCGAGACAGCCTCGCCCTTCGGCACGCCAAATCCCGTGAATGCAACCACGACCAATCCCTCCGCGCCGGGTGTGCCGGTCGGTTTAGCCGCGGCACCCGCCAGTGCTACGCAGGTCGACCTTACCTGGAATGACAACAGCGATGAACTTGGCTACGAATTGCAACGGTCATCTTCAGCCACGGATGGTTTTATTACCTTCGCCACTACTGCCGCCAACGTCACATCGGTCAGCGATACCCAGGTCAACGGGCACACTACAGTGTATTATCGGATCAGGGCGCTGGGCAGTGGCACCGCACATTCTGCATATTCAGCGGCAGTATCAGCAACTACGCCGAATCGCGCACCGGTATTTAATCCGCTCACCCCGGATCAAACCCTTACCGCCGGTTCGGGATCAGCGCAGGCACTCAACATTACGGTAACGGATCCCGATAATGATCCCATTACCTTCAATGTGATAAACATGCCTGACGGCGGTACTTTCGAAAGTGATGGTTTCGGTCACGGTGTATTTTCGTTTACCAACGTAGTGGCTGGCGGTTATACGATCACTGTTGAAGCCAGTGATGGCGCCGACATGGTCTCTGATCAGTTTCTCCTGACTTTTTCCGGCAATGCAAATCCTGTCGTGGCGGTCACAATACCGGATCCATGGAACGGTACACTTACCACAGAAGAAGGCCGTAACGCCCAGATCAGGTTCTCTGTGACCGATCCTGACGGTAATGCGCAATTGAATAATTCGCCGGTCATTGCGGGATTGCCAGGGTTTGGAGCAGCATCGGGATGGACGAACTCGGGAACGGGAACAAGAACGTTAACGATAAACTTCACACCCGACATCGGCGATGCCGGGCATTATCCCATGACGGTGACTTTCAGGGACAGCCAGAATGGTATCACCAGTGTAAACCTTGATCTCGTCGTGCTGCAGCTTGATCCGACCTGGTCGATCTCGGTGAACTTTACTATTGATGACGCCAAAAACGAAGGCGCGCCCTGGAACAATTCCGGACCCCCCAGTGTGACGGCGGGCGATGACAAGATCAACCTGCGCGATGAGTCGGGTAATATTGTAAAATTCGTGACGATGAATACAGGCCAGAACTGGCTTACCACCAACCAGCCTGCGAGTGAACTACCCTCAGGTCCGGGTGCCGTGTTCACGGAAAAAGTAAGAGAATCGTACTACCGCAAGACGTCCGGTACCACCAACATCATATTTAAAAACCTGAACCCCCTCCTTCAATACAAAGCCACCGTCTATGGCGCCTTTGCTGAGTCAGGTATTGCCAACAGGGAAACTGTGTATACTGTTTCCGGAGCGGGGTCCGAGATTCTGGAGCCTCTCAACACCGTCAATAACATTTCTGAGACCCGAACATCAGGCTTCTTCTATCCCAATGGCAGCGGGCAATTATTGATTAACGTTGCCAAAGGCGGTACCAATTCGGGGCACTACTACATCAACGCTGTAGTGCTTACGGCGCAACTCCCTACAGGTGAAGCACCCGCTGCGCCATCCGGCTTAACCCTGTCCGCGCCCTCCTATGATTCTGTCATCGTTTCATGGACAGACAACAGCTTCAATGAAACGGGCTTTCAGATCCTGCGGTCCGCTACGCTCAATGGAACTTATAATATTGTTGGCACCACCGCCGATAATGTCACCACCTTTGTGAATACACCGGTCGCCGGTAGAACAACCTACTACTACAAAGTCCGGGCGGTCAATGGCGCGACCCTCAGTCCCGAAACAACACCGCTCGTGATCACAACGCCGAATGGGGCCCCGGTTATCGCAGATCCCGGATCAATCTCAGCCCCCGTCGGACAAACCACGCAACACAATATTTCTGCCACCGACCCGGAAGGCGATGCCATTACCTTCACAGCGCTGGATCTCCCCGCGTTCGCCGCCCTGGTCGACAATGGCAATGGTACCGGCTTCGTTCGTGTAATGCCCCAGCAAGGCAATATCGGTTCACACCTTTTCACCCTGCGGGCAACCGATTCGTTCGGGACGCACACCGACCGCGACGTCACCATTGTTGTACTCGACGCTGATGTGGGCGAAATCGTGTTCATCAATTTTATGGGCGCAGGTGCTGCCGGCAATGCCCCGGCTCCCTGGAACAACAAAGTGATCAACGACGCCCCCGGTTTGCTGAATAGTGAAGGTCAGGCTTCCGCAATTCAGTTAACCAGTGATTTTCCGCCGGCCAATGCAACGAATACGGGCGGGATTAACACCGGAAATAACGCAGGCATTTTCCCTGACCGCGTAATGCAAAGCTACTGGTATACCACGTCCACGACGACCGGCCAAAATATCACCCTCAGCGGACTGGATCCGGATGCACGGTATAACCTCACCCTGTTCGGAAGTACCGACGAATTCTGGTTTTCCAACACAACGTATACCATCGCCGGACAAACTCCACAGGTCCTGAACACCACGAAGAACCAAAGCAACACCGTCCGTTTTTCGGGTATCGCACCCGTGGGAACCTCTATCGTGATCAATGTCAAACGCGGTGTAACACCCGCAGTTACGGAAAGGGAAGGCCGGATCGGTGCGATGATCGTCGAAAGCTATTTACCCGATCCCGA
>DASPJC010000265.1:0-3325 GCA_035628815.1 Ohtaekwangia sp.
GGACAGCCTGCAGCGCCCGGCACTACATGCTGAGCAGCGTTACCATCGCTACAAGGAGCAGCTACTGGAATACAATTTCCCTGTAAACTTTGACGGCCGGTTTGAAACTTTTGGCATTGACCCGGCGCGGCGTACACCTACAGGACTGCGGGCCGCAATCATCCGTGAAAAAGGTGTGAATGGCGATCGTGAAATGGCGTATGCCCTTTACCTGTCTGGCTTCGACGTAAAGGATGTACATATGACGGACCTGGTTGCCGGCCGGGAAGATTTATCCGATGTGAACCTCATTGTATTCGTGGGCGGGTTTTCGAACTCAGACGTGCTGGGTTCCGCGAAGGGATGGGCCGGCGCATTCCTGTTCAATCCGAAAGCAAAGAAAGCACTCGATGATTTTTATAACCGTCCCGATACGCTCAGCCTCGGTGTTTGCAACGGGTGCCAGCTGATGATGGAGCTTGGTCTGCTGTACCCGGAGTGGAAAGATCACCCGAAGATGCATCACAACGGGTCACAGAAATTTGAATCTACGTTCATCAATGTTACGATCCCGGAAAACAATTCCGTGATGCTGAAATCGATGGCCGGTACACGCCTGGGTGTGTGGGTAGCCCATGGCGAGGGAAGGTTTATCCTGCCGGAGGATCAATCAAAATTCCGGGTAGCTGCGTCCTATACCTATACAACGTATCCGGGCAACCCGAACGATTCAGATCATGCCGTGGCGGCACTGTGTTCCGACGACGGACGGCACCTGGCCATCATGCCGCACATTGAGCGATCGCTATTCCCCTGGAACTGGGCGTTTTACCCATCCGCACGTAAGACCGACAAGATCTCGCCGTGGATGGAAACGTTTGCTAACGCCCGTGAGTGGGTGAAAAAGGTTAGAAACGCGTAATACAGCAGTGGCGGAATCTTCATGCACGAACATTGTCACCACAATGGCGTTCGGCATATCTTTTTAGAAAATGGAGAAAAGGTTATCACCGGCTGTTGTTCCGGTCATTGATTACCCTTACCTTCAACGTACTAATACCTGTCTTATATGAAGAAGCTTTTCCCTGCCCTTTGTGTGCTTGTGTTGCTCTCGTCCTGTCTGGGCTATAAAGAATTACCGGTCGAATACGATTACAGTTATAAAGGGAACTTCAAGAAGTACAGAACGTTCGACATTATGAAACCTGCCGGACCGGCGGATTCATCGATGGTGAACGATGTCATCGAAAAATCAATCGTGGCACGGATGAAATTTCTGGGCTACCGTCAGGCGAATAGCAGGCCACACCTGATCATCGGTTTTAAAATGTTCAACGACAGCCTGCGCTTCAACGGGTATAATCAGCCTGACATTGAGGAGTGGGTAAAGACTTCCAGCGAAGAGATCGAATATGATCCGCAAAAATACCATATGCGAACCGGCACACTGCTGATCCAGTTTTATGATCGCCGCCAGAACCGTTCCATCTGGCAGGGATATGCCACCACCCTGTACGGAAGCATCGACTTCAGCAACAGCCGGCACCTGCGCAATGCGGTGATTTCCATCCTGGACAAATACCGCTTCTGGGCAGAAGGTTTTATGGAAGGTGGTAATACCCCGGCGGCTGAAAACGAGCTCTAAATTTTCCCCGGCCCGTTAAGATTTCTGAAAAATAATTCTACCTTTGCAATCCCAAAATGAGGCAGCAAACGCTGATTTCAGGGTAATTGTCCGATGGTGTAACTGGCAACACGCCTGATTTTGATTCAGGAAAGTCCAGGTTCGAGCCCTGGTCGGACAACTGCGGAATCCCGGTCCGCCGAAAGTGGACCGGGATTTTTGTTGAAACTGCACATCGTTTAGGGACCTTAAAGGATCACATACTCCAATGGCGGTAAAAATTCTCAGCGGAAGAGCAACCACGTATCTGGCCGATAAAATTGCGAACGCCTATGGCGAACCCCTGGGCGAAGTACTATACCAGCAATTCAGCGATGGTGAAATGTCCCCCTTTATTGCCACGTCCGTACGGGGCCATGAGGTGTTCCTGATCCAGTCCACTTTCCCGCCATCCGACAACCTGATGGAACTGTTGTTAATGGTGGATGCGGCCAGGCGGGCCAGTGCTAAAAGCGTGAATGTAGTGATCCCTTACTTCGGATATGCCCGGCAGGACCGGAAAGACAAACCAAGGGTTTCCATCGCGGCGAAGCTTCATGCAAACCTGATCTCGGCAGCGGGTGCTTCCAGGATCATGACCTGCGACCTTCACGCCGATCAGATCCAGGGTTTTTTTGACATACCCGTGGATCACCTTGATGGCGCGTACATCTTTGTTCCGTACCTCAAATCACTGGGACTGACCAACATCATGTTTGCATCCCCCGACGTCGGTGGAATCAAGCGGGCACGGAGTTTCGCAAAGTTCTTTGACGCCGAACTGGCCGTGTGCGATAAGTACCGGAAAGAAGCCAACAAGATCGAGTCCATGCGACTGATCGGTGAAGTAGACGGCAAGGATGTGATCCTGGTGGATGACCTCGTTGATACGGCAGGCACGATCTGCAAGGCGGCGTCGCTGTTGAAAGAGAAAGGTGCCAAGTCTGTGAGAGCGGTCTGTACCCATGGCGTATTATCCGGCAACGCTTATGAAAATATTGATAACTCAGACCTGGAAGAGCTGGTCGTAACAGACACCATTCCACTGAAGCAGAAAAGTGTCAAGATAAAAGTGCTGACCGTATCCGACCTGTTTGCCAAAGCAATCCGGAAAATACACGACAATGAATCGATCAGCTCGTTGTTCATGAAACTGTAGGAAGAAACTTTTAAACAATTATATATTATGAAAACTGTTGAGATTATAGGGTATAAACGAGCAAATCTCGGCAAGGCTGATTCCCAAAAACTGCGGGACGAGGGTCTTGTACCTTGTGTATTGTATGGTGGAAATGAACAGGTTCATTTCTATTCGCCGATGATCCTCTTCCGCGAACTGGTGTATACGAACGAAGCGCATTTTGTTCACATCAATATCGAAGGAGAAGAAAGTCAGGCGATCCTGCAGGAAGTTCAATTCCATCCTGTGAGCGAGATCATCCTTCACGCCGATTTCCTCCGAATTTCGGAAGATCGCAAGATCAAAATGAGCATCCCGGCACGGCTGATCGGCCAGGCTCCCGGTGTTGCCAAAGGCGGCGCGCTCATTCAAAAGCGTTCCACGTTGAAAGTCTATGGTTATCCGAAGGATATGCCTGACCACATCGACGTCAGCGTTGCCGAACTTGATTTTCACCATGCCATTAAAATCGGTGATATCAAGGTCGAAGGACTGGAATTCCT
>DASPJC010000266.1:0-3703 GCA_035628815.1 Ohtaekwangia sp.
CGATCAGCCAGTTAAAACCGAGTCCGCCGGTAACGCCAAAGTCGAACGTGTTGAAAACGTCCTTGTAATTATCGATGTCCTCCGAATCGCCATCACCATCCTTGCTGGCCGCGCCTGTCAGGAAAGCAAAGGACGGCCCTACAAAAAGGTTCGGCCTGAATACGCCCTCGCGGTTGAAAAAGAATCGGCCAACGATAGGTACTTCGATGTATTGAAGCGACTGCTTTTCGTCCTCTCCAAACTTCGCGCCTTTTTGTGAATAGAGAATCTTTCCCGTTACCCCATAGGTATTTTGGATGCTATAGGTAAGGCCGAGACCCAAAAGAATGCCGGTTCTGAAATCAGTATCTGCGTCGTTGCCATACTTCGAGAAATTAACACCCACTTCCGGTCCGAAACTCCATACACGCTCTGTATCCTGCGCCGCTGCGTCAAAAGTTAAAGCGAGCGTAAGACCTATCGCTGCGATTAAAGATCCTGTTGTTCGATTTTTCATAACAAAGTTTTTTGGTTTACCCCGACGGGTATAATCTCGCGCCTCCTGAGATGCCTTATTTCAGACCGGTTTGAAGGTTTATACAGTGGCGATACCTCCCCATATCGTGACGGATTGGTTTTCTTTCCTTTCAACCAAACCAGTCACACGCCGGTAATTTCAGGTTCCGAAGAGCCATGATCACGCGGTGGGCAGAAAAAAGCACGCCTTTCGTTGCACGCGCTGCAGATCATGGTCTGCAAAAAAAAGCTATCTTTGGTGTAAACCGTTGTCTTATGAATAATCAGAAAGTTGCACGAGGAATACTGCGGTATCTTTTCAAGGCATATCTCAAAGGGCCATCGATCATCTACAATATTAACAGCGCGGTACAAAGTAATAAGGTCAACGTTGTAAACCTGAGCGACGAAATGCTGGAAAGGGCCTGGATCCGTGAGCGGTGGATTTATCCCGGTGATGTTGTGGCGTGCAGGATAACCATTCTTGGTATTGAAGAGGTGTATCCCACGTATGTGCGTACAAAATTGAGTTACCTGATGGGTAGCCTTGCCGATGCGGGAGGGTCAAAAGACCTGATGGAAATACTGGAGTATAAGATCGAGGAGTATTCGATCGCCCTCGACCTTGTCAAACAGCTGGAGCTTCTCCAAGTGGTTGAGATCCGCCATCAGGGCGATTCATTTGTGATCCAGCTTACGGACAAAGGTTGGCTGAACTACGAAAAGGGCCGGCGAACATTCTTTACCCTGGTGGCCTGACCTGTCAGCTGCATTGCCCCAGGGCTACCCATATCAGGACAAATACGACAACAGTACCCAGACAACCACCGCCAAGCTTTTTTGCGCCATATCCGGCGATGAGACCCCTTAACAGATTATTCATAGTTTTCTTTTTATGCGGTGGTAAAAACTTTCGTGCCACAGGTAGATATGGAATGGTTGAATGAGCGAATGAGAGAATATATTGAATGGTTGAATAGTAGCATAAACGAATAAGTGAAACCATTCAAACTTTAACCTGAAACCTGTTACTGCTCACCCTAGGGGTAAGCCTTTGGAACTGTAGTTTGAAAATGATCAAAACTTATATAACTTTAACAGGGGCCATAAGCATACATGTTGTGTCTCGTGATCAACGCGAGGGCCATGGGTCAAAACGTTACAGTTATTTAAATACATAAATCCTGTTGGTGGAGAAATTTACTTATCACCTGCGTCGGGTGCTGTCAGCAACGGTATTCTTCGCAATGCCTCTTTTATCGGTCGCGCAGGAAAGGGAAGTACCGCTTTCGGTCAGCGGCCTTAAAAAGCTGAGCGTGGAAGAGCTGATGAATGTTGAGGTTACCTCCGTTTCGAAACGGTCGGAGAAATTAACACAGGCTGCATCGGCGATCCAGGTGATCACGCGGGATGATATCCGGCAGTCGGGGGCATCAAATGTTCCTGAGGCGCTGCGCCTGGCCACAAACCTGCAAGTCGCACAGGTTAATGCCAGTCAGTGGGCAATCAGCGCACGCGGATTCAATAACGTACTTGCCAACAAGCTGCTGGTCCTCATTGATGGAAGGGTGGTTTACACCCCGATGTATGCAGGCGTGTTCTGGGATGTGCAGAACCTTGTACTGGAAGATGTGGAAAGGATAGAAGTCATAAGTGGTCCGGGTGGTGCGCTCTGGGGGGCCAATGCTGTCAACGGGGTGATCAACATTATTACGAAAAGCTCAACTGAAACAACGGGGATTTTCGCCGAGCTCGCCGCCGGTACGTTATTGCGTACCCAGGGAAGCCTCCGTTACGGCAAAAAAATATCCGACAAACTTTCTTTCCGGGTTTACGGGACCGCATTCAAACGGGGTCCGACGCATTTTGAAGATAGCGTTGAAGCGAATGATGGCTGGAAAATGGCGACGGGAGGAATGCAGTGGGACTGGCTGCCCACGGAAAAAAATGTTGTGACCTTTCAGACTAACCTTTATAACGGAAGACCCGATCCCGATGGCGGTTCACCAATTGTTGCGCGGGGAACCAACCTGCTTTCCCGCTGGACGCATACGGTATCGCCGACGTCCGGTTTTCAAGTGCAGTTGTATTATGACCAGACCTGGCGCGACTTTGGAAATGAGTTTACAGAACAGCTGAAAACGTACGACCTCGATGCCCAGCACCGGTTCCGCCTCATGCGAACGCAGGAAATAATTTATGGCGTTGGCGTGCGGGCTATGGACCACGAAGTTGAAAACCTTGAATTGTTTGGGTTCTTCCCGGGGAACAAGTCGCTTTACCTTTACAACGCATTCATACAGGATGAGATCACGCTTGCCGAAGACCGCCTGCGTTTTACCGCCGGATTGAAAATCGAGCACAATACGTATACCGGTTTCCAGTATCAACCCAGCGCACGCCTCAACTGGACGCCTGGTGCGCGCGACGCAATATGGGCAGCCGTTTCTCGGGCAGTCAGGAACCCTGCACGCATCGACCGCGAGTTTTTTATCTACATTTTACCTGACCTGCCACTGATTGCAGGCAGTGACTTCAAATCGGAAGAAGTGCTCGCTTATGAGCTTGGCTGGCGGACGCAGCCAAGAGAGAACCTTTCCATAGCATTGTCAACATTTTATAATGTATACGACAACATCCGGAGCGCTGAGCCGGGCCCGCCGCCGTTCGGTATTCCCATCACCTTTGGAAATGGTGTAAAAGGCGATACATATGGTGCCGAACTTCTGGCCACGCTGCAGGTAAATGACTGGTGGCGCCTGCGCGGTGGATATACTTTTTTTAAAAAGGAACTCGCTGTGAAACCGGGCAGTGCCGACAGCAACGAGGCCAGCGCGGAGAGCAACGACCCGACACACCAGGCGCTGCTGCAGTCAAGCATGAGTATCCCGGGCGGCATTGAAGTGGGCGCGGTACTGCGTTACGCCGGTGCGCTTCCTGACCCTGTCGTAGACGAATACGTGGGGCTGGATCTGCGGGTGGCGTGGAATATGGTCAAAGGGTTTGAGTTAAGTGCAGTGGGGCAGAATTTGCTGCAAAAAGGACATGTGGAGTTTGTTCCGGAATCGCCCGCACCGAAAGACATAAGGCGCAGCGTCTATATTAAACTGGCATACCGTTTATGAATGCCAGCGATAAATACAATCGACTTTGAAACCCTGGATTCATATTTTTTTCAGGTACACGGCCATCGTGGTGCGCAGGGTTT
>DASPJC010000267.1:0-6782 GCA_035628815.1 Ohtaekwangia sp.
TTGGGAAATGGCAGTCCAGCTCATGAAAACCATACTGAGCAGCAGGAGAATCACGAATTTATATCCCGGCAATTTCATGTTTTGTCTGGTCAGTTACTCGGCCATGTTGTCGACAAAAAAAGTATACCCTATTCCCAGCGGATCATTCCCGGAAAGCGTGTATGTAATCGTTGTCTTTCCAGCATTATCGGTTTCGAAGACCATCTCTCCCGGGTTTCCTTCATAGCTGATCTGCAAAGCCAACCGGCCAGGAAGCGTGACATCCTGCCATTCGCCATCGACGCCCGTGATACTGAAAGTAAATACCTGGGCACCGCTCTTCTGTATCCATTCTATTTTTTCAAGTCCATAAGACTTCACGACGCAATTGAAAATGAAATTGTCACCGTTATTCAGGTTGTGCATGCGACTGCAATTCCAGCGAATAGTATCCGCGGCAAAGTTATTTTGCGCTTTCAGCACTGTGCTGCCGTGGATCGTTACGACGATCGTGCACACGGCGCACATTAAGATTCTTTTCAAGTCTTTCATGGGCATGCGGCTGGAGGGTTATTAAAAGTTATAGATATCTCTTGCGCGCCGGTAACGTCGAAAGTATCGACACAGGGAGCCGTTGTCACGCCGCATTTGCCCGTAACTTCACATCGCAAAAGGTACGAACGCGGGGGGCCATGGGCAGTGATATCAAAGCTGAACGTACTTGCCGAACTTGGAACGCCGACCTGGATCCAGTTTCCTGCAGACTCGTAATACCATGTATATTTTAATTCCTCCGGCATGCAGTCACTGGCAAGCAAAAGAAAAGCGTCGAACGTTTTGCTGTAACTGATATCACACTTATGAATAACATTGCCGCCCTGCGCCTGGATTCCCGGCAATATTGTATGAGGGCTAACACAAAAACTCGTTGACCCGGTAGCTGTACCGTTGGGAGCGGTCACCGTGAGTTCGACGTGACAATTCCCTAGTGCAGAAAAGGTGTGCGTAAGTGTCGGAGCCGTCGAAACCTGTACCCCGTTGATTTTCCAGACGTAGGTAACCGGTGATACACAGTTGGGCGCAGGCGTAAACGTGGTTGTTGTTCCCCTGTATAACTGGCTAAAAGGAACGGAAGACGTAAAAGACGCATCCACAGGCTGAACGGGCTGAACCTGAAATTGATATTCCTGGAACTGTACCAGGTTGCGGTTGCGGTCGTAAGTGTTGGACAACGGTCCCAGGCCATCATAAGCATAAACCACAGAATTACCCCGGTCATCCGTTTGAGATGTAACGCCGACGAGCGGCGAATACGTTTTAGTGGTGACTGTTGCTGATGCCGGCAGCAGCATGATGTCATCGATGCTAATCGCTGCGCTCGTAATAAGTTGCGCTTTGAACAACGCCGGAGCGGTAGTGACAGCGATCTGCCCTTCCAAATACTTCCAGGTGTTGAATGGCGACGAGTAGCTTAGGGTAACGGATGTCACCAACGTTGATCCGTTAAGCACCCGGAGCGTAAGCGTCGCGGCGGCGGCCGCTTTTACCCAACAGGAAACTCTGTAGTGCGTCGCGCTTCCCTTATCCACGTTATCTCTTTGTAAGGTCATTGCCGAACTCATCTGCAACGCCTTCTCTCCGGTCCAGCCAGCCGAAGTAGGAATGGGCGACGTTGAAACAGTCCATTCAAAACCGGTATTGCTTTCAAAATCTGAATAAACTACCTGACTTGCCAGGGCATTTGAAATGAAAGCAACCGGGAGCATATTCATAAATCCATAATGGAGCGACCGCAGATTCAGGTTGTTATCACGAACGTCGACAGGATTTCCATTCATATCATATTTTTCAATGATACTAACGGGTATATAGTCGGCCGAGTCATAATTCAGTTTTTGATCGCTTCCGTTTATTGCAATTGACGATTCTGAAAATGCGGTACTGGTCGGAAATATCAGTTTTCGCTCGCGCAGAACACGATCAGTACCGAAATCCTTATACAAATTAAGTTCGGCTCCTGTTACAAGTTCCGTTCCCCCCGCTGGTGTTGAAGATTGAATTTTTTCGATCACCGTTCCGTGACGATTTGCTGCATTGAGCTTGAAGACACCTCGGGCAGCTTTCCATTGAGGGCTCGTTATGGCGGAAAAATCTTTCGCATATTTGAATCTTTCCTTATACGCCGTGCCATCACTATTCTGGCTTGTTACGGATTCCAATAGCGCGTGCACCGTGCTGTAGCCATACGTTGTCGTATTGGTCAGAAAGCTGGTCACGTTGGATTCATCGGCAATTTTGGTGGTTTCCGTCAGCACGGCTTTCGAGGTGCCGGTTAAGATTTCATAAATGCCGAAATGATAGACGTCGCCTATCTGCTCATATTTCAACCCTTTTATGGTTGTGAATGCCTGGGGATTTCGCGCATAGGTAAATAAGCGTTCTTTCACCAGCGTATTATCTTCGCTATAATCTGCTATCCGAGATGGTAGTCCACGCTCGAAATCGTAATTCGTATTCGGCGGAAACGGAAATGTGTAAGGGCCGTTCTTCATATTTCCTGCTGGGATGCAGGTTCCGCCCGGCTTTCTTGCAATCTTTGATACAGTGGCTTTCCAATCGCCCGTAGCGGTAGCTGGATATGTACCCGGTAGATTGAATTCATAAATAATTTTCCCCTGGCCGGCTATCTTTTCGGTTACACGTTCATAAAGAATTTCGGGCGCCCCTGGAGACATATCGCCACTCGACCGAAGGATGCCCGGACCATAAGCAAAAGCAAATACCGGGTGATATAATAATTTACCACTTGATTTTCCATCGGCCTGCAGGTATTCGTATTCCTTCCGGATAGAATGGAAGTTACTGACGGACGAGGATATTTTTCCAAAAGGAACTTCCCCCCCTGTTGTCGTAATGTTACTAACCCTTACTCCTCCTCCATAGTACCAGGTATTTGCCGTAGGATCCCAGTATCTGTTCGCCTCGTAGTTGATGAGCGTATAGCCCCCGCTTGGATAAGAAATCTGCGTCAAAGCTCCGAAACTCGAACCCCCTAAACCGACCTGCATATTGTCGGCCGAAATTATCGAAGTAGGCGTCGACCCGGCGATGGGCTCTGTCCTGAACCGTTCTGCGCCGGTTTGACTGGCATAGTAATAAATGGTCGGGCGATTATTGGCTGCATTTCCATTGTAGAATCCCCAAATGTCTGCCTGATTGCCTTTATGGTTAGGAAAGGCTACATAATCGGATTCGTAATCTACCTGATCATAGTCAAACGAATAGGCAGGAAAAGGAAGACAGTTATCAGACTGCGTTATTGTTTTCAGGAAGTAATTGAAACGCGGCGGCCAATCGAGCTGATGTAAAGGATCAAGCGAAGACAAAAACATCTGGTAGTGCAGATCAAATCTCTTTTCCCGGATACCGTGGTCTTCACTGATCGTTATTGCATTCAAAAGATCATTATGCCACGCAAATGCTACTTCAAAAATTCCGGAACTAATCCGTTCCAGCCTTCTGGATGCTATCTTATCGTTCAGATAATAGACAGTGTCCCCGGCATTCGCCTCGGTTATAATTGAATAATACCTGGGACTCGATCGATCGTCATCGTTACTGTAACTAAATGCAATGACGGCACCGGAAGGAGACTTGATTTTCGAAAGCTTCCAGGAAGCAATGTATGTAAGCGGCGCGCGGTAATACTTGTAGTTTGTTTGAAAAAATGAAGGGGCAACCGAGTTTTTGAACCGTTCCGCTCGCCGCGTAGCGGTTTCTTGAATGGAGAACTCATACTCCACCCCAAGATTGTTAGTCACTGTAAACTTTAAAATCTTTCCCGCTACGTCTTTCGTCGCAGCAATTTTCAAGTCATCGTAGGTTAACAGCCTGGGCAGGCCATCGGCATCAAAAACGAATTGTCCCGCCAAACCCGGTGCCTGAAAAGAAAAAAGATCCGGCTCCGAATCCTTTACATATCCCAGTCCATGGATAAAGTTATAATCCGCCACTTCGTCTGAGCATACTGACAGGTTATTATCCGATGATGACGAAAATCCATTGATCGCCTGTGCATTATTATCGAGAAGCCAGCCTCTTCTAAGATCGCTACCCGGACCGCTATAGTCATCTGGCAAACCTCTTACCGTTCTATAGATCGCGCCATCCGCAACCAAATTCCAGCCCAAACCGCCGGCACCTTCTGTTTCAAAAACCTGAATAGCATTGCCGTGGTGTCTTAACCCGATAGGGACTGAAAGATCATTGTTGGTAAGCTGCCAGAAAGGAATATATACATCGGGTTTGCCGGTCAGCGGATCTACCTGGACGCCCTGGGCGTTACTGAAAAATGGCATCACGGCAAAAACTGCCAGGAGTAGTGGGGTCCTCATATGTCACACAACTAAAACTCAAATGACCCCCAAAAACCGGTCAAAACAAATACCTTGATGTGGGTGATATTACCGGCTGCGGCGATTTCAAGTGATGACTGCAAGGTTCACCCTATAGGTAATGAAGGATTCACTGTTCAGTCCTCGTTGCGATTATACGCGTCTATACCTTGTCTTGCGCATTTCACCTCATTTCCCGTTCAAACCTCCGTTCACACCATCCCTGTTTCTTTTCAGGCACCAACCTTGTACATTGATCAAAGTTAAAGCAAAATGTATGAAAGTCCTCTGTACCATTCTCCTAACCTTTCTTGCGGGGATAAGCCACGCCCAGAACATCACCGATTCGCGACAGCGCGAAATCGTCATCCAATCGGTCAATGTAGTCCCTATGGATACCGAACGGGTACTGGAAAACCAGACCGTCGTAATCAAGGATGGAAAAATCAGCGCGATCGGAAGCAGGGTGAAGTATGGCAAAGGCGCGCTGGTCGTGGATGGGAAGGGCAAATATCTCATCCCCGGACTTGCGGAAATGCATGCCCATATCCCGCCCATCGATGACATCGCACCCATGAAGGACGTATTGTTTCTTTTCGCCGCCAATGGCATAACCACCATCCGCGGAATGCTGGGGCATCCCCGGCACCTGGAGCTGCGGAACAAGATACAAAGCGGCGAGATCCTCGGTCCCCGGTTCTTTACAACAGGTCCGTCGTTCAACGGCATGAGCGTTACTTCTCCCGAAGCCGGCGCTGCAATGGTACGCCGTCAGAAAGAAGCGGGCTACGACTACCTGAAACTGCACCCGGGACTGACGCGCATCAAGTTCGATTCGATTGCGGCGGCAGCAAAAAGCGTTGATATTGATTTCGTCGGACACGTGTCCTTCGGTGTTGGCGTGTGGCGTGCAATAGAAGCAGGCTATTCTTCCATCGATCACCTCGATGGTTTTATCGAAGGATTGATACCTGAAATCGGAGCCATGGCAGAACAGCAGACGGGGCCGTTTGGGATGTACGCGGCCGACATGGTCGACTCCACCCGGATATCAAAACTAATGAATGCGCTAAGATCCAACAACGTCTGGGTTGTGCCGACACAATCTCTGGCGGAACGCTGGTTCTCACCTTCCTTTGAAGCCGAAAGTTTCAGGGCCGATCCGGACGCCATCTACATGGAACCGGTAACCATCGACCAATGGATCCAAAGCAAAAAGAATATCCAGTCCAATCCCCAATACGAAGCAGCCAAAGTGGATCGCTTTGTGCAACTGCGAAGAAAGCTCATACTGGCCTGCCAGCATTACGATGTCGGCCTGTTACTCGGATGTGATGCACCCCAGGTCTTTAACGTCCCGGGATTCTCGACGCACAATGAATTACAATACCTTGTAACAGCTGGTCTAACGCCCTACGAGGCTCTTCGCACCGGGACCGTCAATGTAGGCAAGTACCTGAATATGGATAAAAGCGGAACAATTGCCGTTGGTTCCATTGCCGACCTCGTATTAGTCGGTGGAAATCCACTGATTGATATTACGCAAACAAAAAAGGTTGAAGGGGTTATGCTGGAGGGAAGATGGCTATCGAAAGCTTATATCGAAAAGGGTTTAAAAAATCTCTCACGTATAAAATGACCGGCGATGAAGTATGTGCAGCTGGGAAAATCGTCCATGAAGGTAAGCGCGATCAGCTTTGGATGTATGTCCCTGGGAAACGATCACCATAAAAATGGATTACTCCTGCAAACTGCGCATGAAAGCGGGATCAATTTCTTTGACACGGCAGATCTTTACCAGAAAGGATTCAATGAGGAAACAGTTGGCCAGGCGTTGAAGGACGTGCGCGACCAGGTGTACATCGCGACAAAGGTCGGGAATCAATGGCGGGATGACGGCAGCGGCTGGGATTGGAATCCGACAAAAAAATATATCCTGAAAACGGCCGAAGACAGTTTGCGACGCCTGCAGACGGACTACATCGACCTGTACCAGCTTCACGGTGGAACGATCGACGACCCCATTGATGAAACCATCGACGCATTTGAGATATTAAAAAAAGAAGGTAAGATCCGTTATTACGGCATATCCTCGATACGTCCGAATGTGATCCGTGAATATGTTAAGCGCTCCAACATCGTCAGCGTGATGATGCAGTACAGCTTGCTGGATCGCCGTCCCGAAGAATCATGTTTGCCGCTCCTGCACGAACAACAGATCAGCGTATTGGTCAGGGGTAGCCTGGCTGGCGGATTGCTCATCGATAAACCGGCACAACCTTACCTTTATCATAAAACAGCATCTGTTGCCGCCGCATCAAACGCTGTGGCGGCAATCGCCGGATCCCATCGTACGAAAACCGAAGTCGCACTGCAATTCGTCAGTCATCATCCTGCCGTAACCACCGC
>DASPJC010000268.1:0-25897 GCA_035628815.1 Ohtaekwangia sp.
CGCAGCGACAGGCAGGGCCATCTTTCTGGCAAACGCTTACGAATACCTTCAAAAACCAGACGGCTTCATCGCGGCCTGCAAAACCTGTTCAAATCGTCGTTTCAGTCCAACGTAAGCTGGCATTTGCGATCTTCGCTGCTATCGGCGGTGTTTTTATGATCATATTCCTGAGTGTTGTTTTCGGTTCCGGCGAATCGGCGACAGACAGTTTTCATCAGGCTGAACAGTATTACCTGCAGCAGGATTATAATTCGGCCCTGCAATATTACAGGCGGTCGTTCCGGGAGGATTCCGAAAATACAGGCGCCATGTTGGGTTACGGTAAAACGTTGGCCATGCTGGGCCAGGCAGATTCTGCCCACATGATGTACGATAAAATTATGTCCATCGACCCCGGCTACGACATGGCCTATTACAACAAAGCTGCGTTGTTCTTTCATCAAAAGAACCATGCCATGGCGGCTGAGGTGTTGAAGAACCTGATTGCGCGGAATCCGTCTTACGTCGAAGCGTACCAGTTGCTGGGCGATGTGCATTATGATCAGCAGTCGTACGACGAAGCGATGCGCAACTATCAGGCGGCTTATGATGGCGGACTTCGAAGCCGCTGGTTGTGTCATGTCATGGCATACCTGCACGATGTAAAGGGGGAAACACCGCGGGCGATAGATCTGTACCAAGAGGCACTGACCTATGACAGTGCTGTGACCGAAATCTATCAGCGGCTCGGTGAGCTTATTCCGGGCGAAGAAGGAGAAGCGTACAGGCTTCGCGTGGCTGGAAAACAATGGTAGTGTCGGTCAATCGGTTTGCCTGTAACGGAATCCAAGCAGCGTCATCACCGCGAAGAGTATTGCGACAAGGCCGAGCGATACGGCAAGGTTTTTCCAATCGGCAACAAACCCGATGATCGGCGGCCCGAAAAGAAAGCCCGAATATCCCACGGTCGTTACCATGGCGAGTCCGACACCAGGAGGAAGATCCTTGGAGTTCCCGGCGATGCTGTACCCGATGGGGACAATGGTCGAAAGGCCAAGACCAACAATAAAAAATCCGGTGATCGTCGTCCACGGATTTGCGACGAACAGGGGAAAGGTTAGTCCGATGGTAGCGAGGATGCCGCCCGTTATGATCATTTTTCGATCACCCCATCGCCCGCGTAGCCGGTCGCCGAAAATCCGTCCCAACGTCATGGCTGTGGCAAAGGCGGATAATCCGATCGGCGCGAGCGCTTTGCTCGCATGGGCATAGTTTTCCATATAGTTTACGCTCCAGTCTGACATCGCGCCTTCCCCCAGCATGCAGCAAAACGTGATGATACCGATGCTCATCAACGCCTGGTTCGGCAGTCTGAAAAGGGGACCTTCATGTTTTTCAGCAGGCTGGGGTTTGTCCTGCACGAGATTCCGGCTCACCCACATCACACCCAGCAAAGCAGCGATGACCACGATCGAGAAATGATAAAGAAGGTCGAATTTCAATTCCGCAAACAGCGCACCGCACCATGCACCCAGGGCCATGCCAATGCTGAACAACGCATGAAAGGAGGTCATGATAGGTCGCTGATAATTCCGCTCCACAACAACCGCCTGTGCATTCATAGCAACGTCGAACATGCCCGTCACCACGCCCATCAGCACGTACAATACAATCAGGGATGCGAGTCCCGGCATGATGGGTATCAGCGGCACAATGGCGCAGTAGAACAACGCTGTTAACAGGGTAACCTTTCGGCTGCCATTTTTGATGATTAACCAACCCGCGAATGGCATTGCGCCAACCGCACCCAACGCAGCGGCAAGCAGCACAATGCCGATGGTGCCATTATCGGCATGGTATATTTCCTGGATACGCGGAAGCCGGGATACCCAGCTCGCATAAATAAAGCCATTGATGAAGAATGCGATCTTAACAGCAATCCGGTTGAGCAGCACACGAAGGATTTGCCGATAAAGATCTTCAGATTTTCTGCAACGCGAAAGGATCTTTACTAATTATCGATCCGCTGCACCTTGAAGGTGGTAACGCCAGTTCCGGCCACACCGTCGCCTGTCATACCTTCAACGACAACCTGGTATTCGCCGTCGAGGTCGCCGGTATAAAAGTTCAGTTCACTTTGACCATCCGGGCCGGTCGTGACATGGGCATCCCAGTATAGCAATACCCGCTGGTCGGGCAGGCGACTTTCACGCTTTTTCTGACTATCGTATTGTGGTGAATAAAATTCGCGCTGCAGCTGAAGTCCTTCGTAGTCCATCACAACGCAGGCCGGGCGAAGCTGAAAGCCACTAAGGTCACCCGCATAGGTGGTGTAACTGACGATGCCGGGCAAACTCAAAACACCAAGATAATAGGGATGGGTAACAACCTCGAGCTTTCTCACTCTCCTGGGATCGAGAGCCATAATTTCATCCGCATCGAATATCGGCACGCCGTCCAAGAGGATAAAAGGGGTTTCCCGAAACACCGCCTTGTTCGTATGGTCTGCTACCATAAAGTGGAAGCCGTCTTTGCGGATCCGCACCAGGACGCCCGGTACGTATTCACGCATAACTTCTTCCATTACTGGAAATCGCGTAAAAGCATCGAGGTAATATCTTTCGTCGGCCAGGCCGTAGAACGCGAGACTGTCGGAAACAGGCGCTGCGAATTTTTCCTGCTGCTCGCGGTGATAGACATCTTCGACCTGCATGGCGAGACTGCGGCTGAGCAACGTATGCCTGATTCGGGATGTTGGCGCGAATGCTGGAAGAGCAAGTGAAGCATAAGCGTTTGAGAATGGACTCATAATTTCCACCCGTGAAAGCGAGTCTCGATTAAGATGGGTTTGCACGACAATTTTCTGAGGGCCCCAAAACCGTTTTACTTCAAACAATACTTCACCGGAAGGGTTACTCCGCGAGGCGAACACGTACGGTACTTTTGACGGTGCTGACAAATAAACAATGCTTCCCGGGACGGGTTGTCCCTCGTCGTTGCGTACAACGCCATGGATAATGTGGCCCCGGAACTCCGGGACATGTTTTAAAGCGGGCTGTTTTTGCTGCAGTGCTTCTGGCCAGCGGAACCGTCGCCATCCGTGGGTGAGCATCAGATTGTCGATCGCCTGTGCTGCCTCCTCCGTGTTTGACAGATAGAACTCAGGAGACTCAATGGTACCTTTCAGATCGGACGTAAGCCATAGGTAGTCAGGAAGTGTGCCCGCGGGAATGCCGGTCAACGAGTCTTTTTTGTAGACCGCAACAGAAAGGTTTGCCGGTATTGTCTTCTCCTTGCCGGAAGTTGTCAGGCTTAGCCGCACGGGTCTCCGGTTATCGTATTGCGATTGATTGGCCTGTACCGCGATTGAAAGCTGACGCGGCTGTTTGAAAAAGAGTCGTTCGCAAACGGGTTGCAGCGCCGCATTGAATAAAGTGATGTGTGAAATGCCGTCCTGTAACTGGTCTTTCGGAATGACGACACGGGTGGAATTTTGCCCGAGATTCTCCCAATGCAAATGAGAAACACTGTTCCGCGTGTGAACCAACAGGTACACCGGCGCCGGCACCGGATACATCGGCCTGCCATGAACAATAATTTTCAGATCGTTCGCGGAATCATAAACCTGCAGGCCGTAGCCATGCGCTGCAGCGGAAGGAAAGGGGACGGTAAAAACTTCTCCGGCCGCATTTTTTATGACGGCTTTGTACGTGATAGCCTTTTGAGCCGTAAAAGCGAATCGTCCGATACCAAATTTGAGTGGTTTAAAGTGCGCTACCGTATCGCCGTTTAGATCGATGACGTAGCCATCAAAAGCTGCACCCTTTCCGGATTCATCCGTCACGCGAAAACCGATATTGTTCGGTACGTCAGCAAGCAGGCTTCCACCTTCCGGCAGGAATTGCGCATCATATCGCGCTTTCTTTGTAACGGCGTTGGCGACCTCCAGTTTTGTAAATGGATTAATAATGGTTATGGCTTTGTGGAAATAAAATTCAGCGCCGAAGTTCTTCATCCAGTTGGTGTAAGCCCGGATGAAGTAATTTCCGGAGTTGATGATCGGCGACAGATATAAAGAGCCACTTCCGATGCCTTGGGTGATGTTGATCTTGGCCTGCAGTACCGGCGTATTTTTTTGATCAAGGATCTCAACGTAGGCAACTTTGCTGAGGTCAGACAATTGGTGCGAGGCGCCGTCAGTGACATACGCCTTGAAGTGGAGCGTTTCGCCGGTGAGGAGTTCAGGCTGACTGATGTGTAGATAAATTTTCTCCTGATAGTTCTTATTCCGGAAGGTGTCAAACCTTTTTTTCAGTGTGTCCAGCTGATGCTGGGCATGACCGTGTATCCCCATCGTTGCCAGGAAGCACATGAGAACAATATTGCGGAATGAAAAAGCGTTGTTCATGGAAGGTAAGGGTTAATGCCAGAACGACGGTATCGTTGTGGTTCCGCCGCGTGTGCGACAATCGGCACAATATGGCGTGGTAATCGTATATCCGGTGATCTCGGGCCCGGTCCGGATCTCACTGACCAGCAGGTTAGCAGAAGGATTGTAGCTGTCGAAGTCCTCGATGAGCAAAGTGTCTATCGGGCAAGCTTCGGTGCGGTAGACCCTCAGGTATTCCGGCAGATCCGAGATCCGTATAAACAATCTTTTTTCCGTAACGCTGCCGCCACTGAAATACCCGAGCACCGGTTCTTTGGGATCTGCAACATTTGAAAAGTTGCCGACAACCTTGCCGGGCTGAGGATCGAACAGGCCGCCCAGTCCCTCGGTCGACTCCTGTAACATCGACCAGAAATTGTACGATTCCTGGGTGATGGCCATCTGCTTCACATTAATGCTGTAGCGGATTCCTATTTTTCCAGAACCCTTTGGCAGGAAATGAATCGGACGTTGACTGATGATATCCTTCTCCAGGCGAAATGAAGACCCGACCAGGATCTTCGATGATGACTCGTCCTTCCAGCACCGATAAATGTTCTCCTCCGGGCTGCGGTAAACCACTTCGGTATCTTTCAGGATCAGGGAAGATGGCCAGGGTGCGGTGTACTCCCATGTTTCTTCGAACGTCCACAGGTAGTATCGGCTGTTCATCGTATCGTCATGGGTATTGACCATGATCTCTGTTCCATCGGGCGTGGGCCGCCAGGAAACGGAGTCGATCGGAGGGGAGGTTTTTAATTCGATCAGTTCAGACAGATATTCTTTTCCGTTGGTTCTCACCCTGAGCCGGTACTTCAGGTTGATGTCGATTGCGAGGCCTTCCGCGGAATAGACGCCATTGCTCACGTATGTCAGCACAACAACATGGTTCAACGCATCTTCAAGACTTACCTGTGCGTCATCGACAACAGCGGGCGAGGCAGGATCCGACAACGCAACAGCCTTTGACAGCCTTGCGCGCACGGATCCATTCGAGCTGTCTACAAATCCGTCGATCACAAGGATATTTACCTGGTCTTTTATGGCGGGTGTGGAGAACGGCTCAATGCAGCCTGCCAGCGCAACCATGGATAAAGCAAAGAGAATGTATCTTTTCGGCATCATGGCGCTAAAATTTGAAATTGTAAGTAATGGTCGGAATGGGACGCGCGAAGATGGAGAGTTTGTACCCTTTGATTTCGGTGCCTTCCGATTCGAAATAGACTGAATAGGCGTTTTCTCTTCCTGTCAGGTTGTAGAGGGCAAAGGTCCATGAGCTATGCGCCAGTTTTTTAACCCGGTGATTGCCCTCCACGTTGATGGAAATGTCGGTCCTGAAATAATGCGGGATCCTGAAAGCATTCCTGTCTGAGTAATACAGCCGCGTGGTCCCGTTGATCTCATACTTCGCCAGGGGAATTGTAAGGGGCCGGCCTGTACTGTAAGTCATGTTGAGTGAAAAATTAAATCTCCGGCTGAACTTATAATTGCCGATGAAATTAAACGCATGTGGCTTGTCGTAGCTGGTGGGGTAGTATACGCCTTCGTTGACGGTTTCGGAAAGATGTACACTGCTGGCTTGTATGAAAGAACGCGACCATGTGTAGCTGATCCATCCGTTCAGTTTGCCCTTCGGTTTTTTGATCAGGAACTCAGCACCATAGGCTTTCCCTTTGCCGGTAAGCACGTCGGTTTCGAGGTGGTGGTTCATTAAAAGTTCGGCGCCATCCTTGAAGTCAGTTGCATTTTTTGTTGTCTTGTAATAGGACTCGACCGATGTTTCAAGCTGGCCACCCCTGAAATTGGCATAGTACCCAATGGAGATCTGGTCACCGAGTTGTGGCTGAATGTACCGGTCGCTGAGTTTCCAGATGTCGGTGGGGGAGATTGCCGTTGTATTGGAAAGCATCTGGATGTATTGCCGCATCCGGTTGTAGCTGAATTTTATAGATGAGTTTTTGGAGACGGAATAACGCACGGACACCCGCGGCTCAGCGCCGTAATACGTCGCTAATGGTTTCCCGGAGCTGTAGTGCACCGTGTCCTGGATTGAACCTTCTTCCCGTGGCGCGCCTGCCGGATACGTGAACACGTCCCGCGCGCCCAGGTTCTGAAAGTGCGAAAAGCGAACGCCGGCATAGATTGACAGTTTTGCGGTGAGCTCATATTGATCACCAACATACACCGCGTTTTCAATGCCGCGTTCCGATTGTAGTTTATCGGGTGTGATTTCGGAAGCAGACCCAATAGGTTGAAAATTTCCGGGAGAAAGGCCATACCGGGTCATACTGGCACCGGCAATGATGGTATGCTGGGCATTGGGGAAATAATTGATATCCGCTTTAATGTTTAGCTGGTTCAGATCAAAATCGAGCTTGAAGGCTTCCAGCGGATTTCGTGTACTCGAAACGGCATACTGATATTGACTGACGCTGCCGGTCAAAACGCCGTAAAGCTTGCTGTTAAACACGCGCTTCCACTTCAGCGAAGCATTGCGGTCACTATACTGATAGGCCGTATCATTGCCGAGTTTGAACCTGTCACGGCTCATGTATCCTGAAAAGTACAGGTTGTTGTTCTCGTCTATTTTGTGGCTGATGCCGAGATTAAGATCATAAAAAGAGGCTTCACTTCGCTTCAGCTGTGGATCTTTTAACCGGCGAAGGATCCAGTTCGAATAGGTTGATCGCGCGCCCAAAATAAACGAAGTGCGGTCTTTCACGATGGGTCCTTCAAGGGAGATTCGTCCGGTGATGGGACTGATCCCCCCGGAGCCTTCCAGCTTTTTTGAATTTCCTTCCCGTGTATGCACGTCGAGTACAGACGAAAGGCGTCCACCGTATTCGGCGGTCACACCGCTTTTGTACAGTTCGACATTTTTGAGGATGTCAGGATTAAATGTTGAGAAGAAGCCGAACAGATGCGAGGGATTGTAGACGACGGCATCGTTATACAATATGAGATTTTGGTTGGTGGCGCCTCCGCGAACATTTAATCCTACCGTACCTTCGCCCACCGTCTGCACACCCGGTAACGTAAGCATCACTTTCATAATGTCGGTCTCTCCCAGGGCAAGCGGCATTTGCTTCATGGTTTTGATGTCGAGTTTTTCGACACCCATCTGCATGCCGGTGATATTCACGTCCCGGTCCGACTCCACGACCACTTCTTTCAGGGGCGTGATGTCTTCCTCCATTTCGATATTCAACTTGCCATCGTTGTAGAGCATGATCTGGCGCCGCGTCTCTTTCATGCCGAGGCTTTTGATCAGCAGTTCATGCCGGCCACGGGGGATCGTGAGTGCATAGTGACCAAACTGGTTGGTGACTACGCCGATGAGTGGTTTCTGAATAAAAACGGAAACACCGATAACCGGCTCGCCCGACTCCAGGTCTGTAATGGAGCCGGATACTGTCGCATTTCCCTCCAGTGACGTTGTGCGAACACCGATGATATACAATCTTTCTTCCGCCTGTTTTACCTGCTTCGCGCGGCGCTCAAATTCAGTGTAGTCGTAATTGTCATTTCTGCCGGAGGCAACTTTTTCATCGTTGAAGAAATTAACGGGCAGTTCAGCCATCAGCGGACGTTCGTAGGTGATATAGATATTGCGTTCGGATATTGTGTATAGCAACGCGGTAGTCTGGAGCGCGCGGTCTAGTACCTGCGGCAATAATTCCTGTGAAGCGTTTACTGTTATTTTCAGGGTGTCCGTCCACTGCGGGTTAAAATAAAACCGGAATGCGGTTTGCGCTTCGATGCTCTCCACGAACGTTTCAAAAGGTGCGTCGGTGAGGTTTACGGTGACGCGCTGTTGCTGTTGCCCGGAAGCCGCGAGCGGTAATAACACAAGGCAAAGGGAAAAGTAGCGAAGTACCTTAAGGGTTGATGCTGTCATAAAATTCGGCTAACCTGACAATGCTTTTTTCACGATTGGTATTGAACTTCATCCGTTGTTGCTGCATCATTTGCTTCAGTTCACGCTTCCGGTCACTAAGAATTTCCAGCACCGAGGATTTGCTTCGCACGGAGAAAAAAGTTCCGTTTTTAAAAATGTGGTAACGCGTGCGTGCATCATAAGACCGTTCGATCTTGCGATCGTTGATCCTGTCCTGCTGGCTTTTTTTGTGTTTGGCATATACCGTTGATTTGCCGGGATACAACACTTCGTAATAACCCGGCGGAAGGAGTGACCCGGTGATGCGGATGAATTTCTTTTCACCCAGCGTAAAGCCTGCAACTTTTTCGTTGACAAGCCTGATCTTCGTGGCGTTCGACGGATGTTCTGTGACGATCTGATCCAGCGCGATATCGTAGAGGAGCGGAACATTTTCATAATGCTGGTCGTCGTAGTCAACGGTCCCTTCCACCCAGTCATTAATCAGAAAAAACGGGAACTGGTCATCGTGGGTTTGTTCTACCTCCAGGTATAATGGCCCATTGAGAAGGTGCGATTGCGGACCGATACTTTGTTCATAAAGCCGTTGCGCATGTTTCGCTCCAGCCGATACAAAGGTCGTATCGTGTTGCGCTCCGGCAACCCGCGCCAGTTGAAGGACAAGGACAAACAATAAAAATCGTCTCATGGGTTGTTGGTTGCGGGCTTCTAAAGTAATTGATAAATAAATGAGTACCTATACCGTTGGGTGAATATTTGCAGTGCCGGGTGCAGCACCATGCGCAAAAAAAAAGGCTCCCTTGTTCAGGGGAGCCCATAGTACGGGATTGATTATAGCGCTATTTAGCGTAAGCGACACTGCGCATTTCGCGGATCACGGTAACCTTTACCTGCCCGGGATACTGCATGTCACGCTCGATTTTTTGCGAAATGTCGAAACTCAGCTGACTCGCGCGTTCGTCAGTTGCTTTTTCAGCGTCGACAATGACGCGTAGTTCACGGCCGGCCTGGATCGCATAGCATTTGTCTACGCCGTCGAAGCTTAGTCCAAGTTCCTCCAGCTCTTTTAACCGTTTGATGTATTGTTCCATTACTTCCCGACGTGCACCGGGCCGCGCGCCGCTGATGGCATCGCAGGATTGTACGATCGGAGAAATGATATTCGTCATTTCAATTTCGTCATGGTGTGCTCCGATTGCGTTGCAAACCACCGGGTGCTCCTTGTACTTGATGGCGAGTTCCATGCCGACGATGGCATGCGGTTTTTCCAGTTCTTCGGGCCACACCTTTCCGATGTCATGTAACAGTCCGGCCCGCTTGGCCTGCTTGACATTGAGGCCTAGTTCGGTCGCCATGATCGCGCACAGGTTGGCAACTTCGCGCGAATGCTGCAACAGGTTCTGCCCATAGGAAGACCTGAAGCGCATCCGGCCTACCATTTTTACCAGCTCCGGGTGGAGACCGTGGATACCAAGGTCGATGACGGTGCGTTCGCCAATCTCGATCACTTCGTCCTCTATGTTCTTGGTGGTTTTCGCGACAATTTCTTCGATCCTGGCCGGGTGGATCCTTCCATCCTGTACGAGCCGGTGCAGTGACAGCCGCGCGATCTCTCTTCTCACGGGATCGAACCCGGAAATGATTATCGCTTCCGGTGTGTCATCAACGATGATCTCAACACCGGTTGCCGCTTCAAGTGCGCGAATGTTACGTCCTTCCCGGCCGATTACCTTTCCTTTGATGTCGTCACTCTCAATGTTGAATATGGATACGCAATTCTCGATGGCGTGTTCTGTGGCGGTGCGCTGAATCGTTTCCACCACGATCTTGCGGGCTTCCTTCGTCGCGGTGAGCTTGGCCTGCTCCATAATATCCTTGATGAAACTCGACGCACGTGTCTGCGCTTCATCTTTCAACGAGGCAACGAGCTGTTCGCGGGCCTCATCTGCTGTAAGCTTGGAAATGTTCTCCAGCACCTGGATCTTTTGCTGGTTGAATTTATCCAGTTCCTCCTTCCGCTTTTTGACGTGCTCCAGCTGTGCGGCAACATCTGTGCGGAGGTCGTCAAGTTCGCCTTCTTTCCGTTTGATCTGTTCCAGTTCCTTGCTGAGGATTTGTTCGCGCTGTTTGATCTTCTGCTCATTGTTGATGATCTGGCTTTTCTTACGGTTGGCCTCTTCCTCAAACTCGGACCGCATTTTCAGGATCTTTTCCTTCGCTTCGAGGATACGGTCCTTCTTCAGGTTCTCGGCTGCGATCTCGGCTTCTTTGAGAATCAACCGGGATTTTTCGGTGGCATCTTCCTCTCTCCTTTTCAACTTACGCTTATAGAGCAAAGAGCCGAACAGCAAACTCAGCACAATGGTAGCCACTGCACTGACTGCGATAACAATAATGTTCGGTAACATAGAAATTTTAGGGGGTTTATGAACTACCCCGGGTGCCGCCTTGGCTCAGGAATGCAGAGATGAAGAAATCAGAGGATGGACTGCGACACGAGCTGGTTGAGCTGGTTCACTTTTTCAAAGACAGTCTTGTCAATGACCTGGTGAGTTTCTTCAGCCGCCATCTTGTCGACCAGGCAGTCAAAAGCCACCATTGCCAACAGGTCTTGTTTGTCGTCAATCCCAAATTGCTCCCGATAAGATTTTAATTTTTCATTGATGAGTTTGCCGGCCATTCGAACCCGCTCCTCGTCAGAACGCTTCACCTTCATGGGGTATTCCCGGTCGGCAATCTTGATTTTTATAGAAAGTTCCTCCATCAATAATCTTACGGTTGCTTATCTGCTTAAGTGAGCGATGCACTTGTCAATCTCACGAATGTATTCGTCCACTTTCTTCTTCAGCTCCAGAACACTTCCGTCTTCCGGGTTTAAATTATCCACAATTTTAGTGATTTTCAGTTGATTATGAAAACCTGCGATCTGCTCGTCACGTGCCCGGATGGCAGTTTTCAGTTCATGATTCTCGGATTTAACCCCCCGCAATTCTTCTTTCAGGCTTTTATGCTCGTTGACAAGCACCAAAATTTTGCGTTCCAGCCCGTTAAGGTTGGATTTTAAAAGTTCCTGATCCATGCAAGTGTCGTTTTCGCTGGCCGGTGCTTTCCGCATCCGGTCATTTGCTTTTTTTAAGTCAGCCGTAACAAGTACAGGCTGGCCGTGTGATTCCTAACTATCTACCCTTCCAGGTGCTTATTTACGGATTACAGCACCAAGCTTTTGTTCGAAAGCATTGATCAAACGTCCCATCACCTTGTCAATCTCTTCGTCGGTGAGCGTTTTGTTTTCATCGAGCAGTATGAACGCCAGGGCGTAAGCTTTTTTTCCTGCCGGTATATTCTCGCCCTCGTATACGTCAAACGCTATTATATTTTTGACTAACCGCTTCTCGGTCTCCAAAATGAGCTGGCGGATCTCATCGAAGCTAACCTGTTTGTTCAGCACGAGTGATAAATCACGCCTTACTTCCGGAAACTTCGTGACTTCCTGAATTACTAACTTAGGGTTTGCGGCTTTGAAAAGCAAGGAAGTACTTAGATCGGCATAAAATATTTCCTGCCTGATGCCAAAATCTTTCAGCAAGGCAGATTTCACTTTTCCAATTCTTCCGATTTCTTCGTTACCTGACATCAGCTGCGCGCCATACTCGAGCAGCTGGTCTTTGATATTCCGCTGCGCGACCTGTTGGATTCCTGATTTAAGAAAGATATGATGTACATGCTGCGCAAGGTCATGATAGGTTACCGCGTGTGACGGGCGCTGCCAGTTCTCGGTTTCAAGGTTGCCTGTGAAATACAACGCAAGCCTTTCTTCTTCGCGATACTTCCCCGATGCGCGACTGTAAATTTTACCAAACTCAAACAGCTTCAGGTCGCGTTGGCGGCGATTGATGTTATGGACGCATACTTCCAGGCCGGTGAACAGCATCGTCTGGCGCAGGATGCCCTGCTCTTCACTTAATTTATTCAGGATCTCGACAGTTTCACCATCGAACGTGAGGTTATGACGTTGCTGGTAGGCGGCATTGGTGAGCGAGTTGGTCCATATTTCGTAAAAACCGTTGCCTGCCAGCAGTTCGCCGATCGATCTTTTATAGCGGTCAATGTTCTTCTCCGGAAATTCGGCGAGATAATCGGTGCGCGACGTTTCCGGCAAGGGTATATTATTCAGGCCATAGATGCGCAGTATTTCCTCCACGACGTCAGCTTCCTGAAGCACATCAACGCGGTATGGCGGAACTGATACGGTGAAGCTGTCTTCCGGTTTCTCCACGACATGAATATCCAATCTTGTCAACAGCTCGAAAACTTCCTGCCGTGGAATAGTCTTACCGATCAACCGGTTAACATTTTTGTCTTTGATTTCAATCCTGCGGTTTTCAATCCTCTCGGGATAGATATCAACGATATCACTGGATACGGTACCACCGGCAAGCTCCTGTATCAAAAGTACCGCCCGCTTCAACGCATAGATGGTCATGTTCGGATCGGTGCCGCGCTCGAAACGGAATGATGCATCTGTTTTTAACTGGTGATGCATGGCGGTTTTGCGGATATAATCCGGCGAAAAGTATGCGCTTTCCAGGAAGATGTCCCGTGTATCCGTTGAAATCCCGGATCCAATGCCTCCAAATACACCGGCGATGCACATGCCACCCTGCGTGTCGCAGATCATCAGATCGGTTGACAGCAACGCGCGCTCTTTGTTGTCCAGTGTCGTGAACTTTGTACCGGCCGGCATGGTCTTCACCCGTATTTGCTTTCCGCTGATCCGGGCGGCATCGAATGCGTGCAGGGGCTGACCTAACTCGTGACAAATGAAATTCGTGACGTCGACAATATTGTTAATGGGTGCCACGCCAATAGCCGACAAACGCTGGCGAAGCCATTCCGGCGATTCTTTGACGGTAACGCCGGTAAGGGTAACGCCGGAATAACGCGGACATGCCTTAATATTCTCTACCTCGACCGGAATGACCAGGTTATGGTTGTCAGTTTTATAGTGATCGACGGTAGGCCACTTGATCAGCCGGTTTTTGGATGCTTTGATATCACGTGCCACGCCGATATGCGACGCCGCATCAGCCCGGTTCGGCGTAAGGCCGATCTCGATGAGGTGATCGGATTGTACATTGTAGTGCTGTGTCGCCGGTGTTCCATTCGCTGCGTCGGTTTGCAGAACGATGATGCCTGCATGGCTTTTTCCCAGGCCGATCTCGTCCTCTGCACAGATCATTCCTTCCGAATGTTCTCCTCTGATCTTTGCGTTCCTGATCGTAAAAGGATCACCCGATGTGGGATATACGGTAACGCCCGGCAGCGCAACAATAACTTTCTGGCCAGCGGCCACATTCGGCGCGCCGCAAACAATCTGCAGTGGTTTTTCACCCCCTGCATCAACCTGCGTAACAGAAAGCTTGTCGGCATTGGGATGTTTGACACAGGTCAGCACTTCGCCGATCACAAGTCCTTTTAAGCCGCCCGGAACCGTTTCGTATTCTTCTATGCGTTCAACCTCGAGCCCGGTTGCTGTCAGCACCTTGCCAATTTCTTCCGGGGATTCAGGAATATCGATGTATTCTTTAAGCCAGTTGTAGGAGATCGTCATACCGCTAAACAATAGCCCGGATCATCACCGGGCTTTAAAATTAAGACCTCAAAAATACGGTTTTAGATGGAACAGACTAACGATGTGAAAAAAAAGCTTAACCGCCTTAAACCGGCCATTACGCGTTTACCTGAAGGTCTTTTCGCCTGCCTCAATCGGGATTTGTAACAAATTTCCGACGGGCGGGAGCGGGCAGGAGTAGGTGTCGACGTAAGCGCAGTATGGATTGTACGCCTGGTTGAAATCCAGGGTAATCGTATTGCTTCCCTCTGTCTTAACGAGATCCAGGTAACGCCCTGCACCATATGTTTCACGCGCACTGGTCTCATCACCGAAGGGAAGAAAAAGTTTTCCGCGCGTGGGGCCCATGGCAATCACTTCAAAGATGAGCAGCCGGTTCGCGGTGCCGTGCAGCTTGAAATCGGCATATGCATACTCCAGGTATCGCTCTTCTTTCCCGTCGTTCGTGGTAAGCACCACAACTTTTTTATCACGGATGGGTGTGAGTGAGGCCGATACCTTATACAAAGTATTCGGTGGGTAGTAACGGAGCGGCTCGAAGGCATCGGTTTTTCCGGCAAACGGCGACGCTTTTGAGGTGCGCATGAAATTATCTTTTTGTTCGCGCTCTTTTTGTATGGTGGTGATGTAGCTGCTCTGATCGTGGCTTCCCTCGAAAGAATAAAAAACAATGACCAGCACCATGATGGTGACCAGCAGCAGCAGGATGTTTTTGGTTTTCATGGCAAAGCCAAAGGATTGTTTAACCGGCGTTCATGGATGTCCCAATCGTGGAGGGAGTCGCGGCGCGCGCGATACATGTTAAAAAAAAGTGGTATGCCGTTATCCGCCAGGCCGCCGGGAGCATTGGCGAGGATGCAAATTGCAATATCCTCTTTCGGATCCACGGCCACTTCGCTGCGGAATCCGTTTACATATCCGCCGTGATAAAGGATGGTATCTGTTGCATAATGCAATACCCGCCAACCCATTCCGTAATACGATTTCTGAATCGGATCCAGCTGCCGGTACCTTCGGTTCTTTGAAGGCGCTTCAATGAAAGGGGCATAAAGATGATTAAGTGTTTCGGTCGTGATAACATCCTGCCGCGTGCCGAGTAAAGCTGTCATCCATTTTGCCATGTCATCGATGCTGGCGTTGACGCCGCCGGCCGGGGATACATTATAATAGGTGTCTGTGATACGCGCGGGACTGTATTTTCCTTTGCGGATAACATGGGGTATTGCAATATTGGGATTGGCCATCAGTGTGGCGTAATCCATGGAAGCGCTCTTCATCCCAAGCGGCGAAAAAACCTTTTCCTCCATCAAGGCTTCGTAAGTCTTTCCGCAAGCTGACCGGATAACCTCTGCGATTACGCTGTATGCGACATTCTGATAACTGTATTGTTTGCCAACTTCGCTGCTCAGGTTTACATCTTTCAGCCGGGCCAGCAATGAGGTCAGCGCTTCGCCTTCTTCTACCATGTTGGTGTAGGTATGGTAGGGAAGCCCCGTCGTGTGCGAGAGTACATGTGAAAGCGAAAGGCACTGTGTCTGGACTGGTGATTTCAAAGCAAATTCCGGAACATAACATGTAACGGGATCATCCCACGATAGCTTGTGATCCTGGACCAGGATGCCCGTTAAAAAGGATGCAAAAGGTTTGGAGACCGATCCCAGGCGGTAGACCGTGTGAATGTCGATCGAATCGGTGGTGCCCACGCGTTTAACGCCGAGTCCTTTTATATAGAGTACGGTTGAATCCTTGACGATCGCGATGGAAGCCCCCGGTGTATGGGAAGATTCCATCAACGCGAGGAATTCCTTTTCGAAATCCTGTATGAGCGAAGTCAGGTGCGGATTGATCTTCCGCGCCTTGCTCACCTTTTTCTTCGGAACCATTACCGGTTCTTTGCCAGACATCATCACCTGTGCTACCAGCAGGGGCACCACAATGACAAGTAGTCCTAACAGAAAAATTTTGGTTCTTTTCATGCCTGTCTGATGAACGCTCAAATCAGATCAATCCTTCATCTGCAAAGCTAAAATATTTCTGGCCACCGATAATAATATGGTCCAGTACCTGTATATCAAGCAGTTTCCCGCCTGCTGAAAGCTTTTTCGTCAGGTCCAGGTCTGCCTGGCTGGCGGTGAGGTTGCCTGAAGGATGATTGTGCGCAAGGATTATTCCACTGGCCAGTGCGTCAAGGGCAATTTTGAAGATAATTTTCGGGTCCGCTACTGTTCCTGATACACCGCCCTGGCTGATCTGGACTTTCTTTATCATGCGGTTCGCCCGGTTCAATACGATCATCCAGAATTCTTCATGTGGGATATCCATCAGGTCGGATTTCAGGATATTATAGACATCCTTTGAGCCGGCGATCTTCGGTTTCTCGTTGTATTCATAATCTTTTCTCCGGCGTCCCAGCTCCATGGTCGCCACGAGGGTGATGGCCTTCGCCATTCCAATCCCTTTTATCGCCATGAGTTCCTTTACGGAGCAGGCTGCCAGCTTGTGGAGGTCATGACCAGAAGCGGCCAGAACCTTTTTTCCGAGATCGAGAGCGCTATGGGTGCGATTGCCGGTGCCCAATAAAATGGCGATGAGCTCGGCATCGGTAAGTGCTGCCTTGCCTCTTAATAACAGTTTCTCGCGTGGCCTGTCTTCGGGCGACCAGTTTTTAATGGTCAGGGGTTTTTCCTTGATATTCATACTTGTAGCACAACGGTATAGCCAAGATAGGAAATCATCGGAGCAGTACCCGCGTGCACAAAATAAAAAACCCTGCGCGTGCAGGGTCGGAAGTGGGATATTACAAAGAAGCTTACGCCAGTTTGCTGACGGCTTTAGTCAGCTTTGATTTCTGGTTAGCAGCTTTTTTCCAATGTATAATGTTCTTTTTGGCCAGTTTATCAATCATGGAAGATACTTCCTTCAGAAGGGCTTCCGCTTCAGACTTAACTGTCGTGGATTTCAGTTTCTTGATGACAGTACGGGTTGTCTTGTGCTGATAACGGTTTCTAACGCGTTTAGCATCATTTGCACGGATTCTCTTTTCTGCTGACTTATGATTTGCCATATCTCTTTAAAAATAAGGACTGCAAAGGTAGCGGGATTTGGCGTATTTGCAAAGGACTCATTATCTTTTGCTAAATTCTTAACCCGTTAGCCATGAAAAAATCACTTATTACAGTGCTGTTCGTAGCGCTCTGGCCTTTTTTAAGCAGCTTTTGGGGCTTTTATGCCCATCAACGCATCAACCGGCTGGCTGTTTTCACCCTTCCTCCGGAGATGATCGGATTCTACAAAAAGCATATTACATATATCACGGAAGCGGCCGTTAATCCCGACCGCAGGCGCTACACGGTTGTGGACGAGGCTCCGCGACACTACATCGACCTGGATCATTTCGGCGATAGCGCATTGCATAAAATACCCCGTTACTGGAACGAGGCGGTGGAGAAATATTCAGAGGATACGCTCAAAGCGTACGGCATTGTACCCTGGCATATTAACAGGATGTACTACCGGCTTCGCGATGCTTTTCTCATCGGTGATCCGGACCAGATTCTGCGAATGTCTGCAGATCTGGGCCATTATATCGCGGATGCCCATGTGCCATTGCATACTACTCAAAACTACAACGGTCAGCGTACGGGTCAGGAGGGTATCCATGCATTCTGGGAATCGCGACTGCCGGAGTTATTCTCGGAAGAATACGACTATTTTGTGGGTGTCGCGACCTACCAGACCAATCCCCAGCAGGTGGCGTGGAAGGCGGTAACATCTGCCAATCGCGGCCTCGATTCTGTTTTGCGTGAAGAAAAGAAGCTGGCCATGCGCTTCGGCGAGACGCGGTATGCTTTCGAGACAAAAGGCAAACAAACCGTGAAAGTGTTCTCGAAAGAATTTGCGGCCGCCTACCACAAGGTACTGGATGGTATGGTTGAACGGCAGATGCGCGCTTCCATAAAGACCGTGGGCGATTTGTGGTACACCGCCTGGGTCGACGCCGGGCAGCCTGATCTTAACCGGTTAATCAATTACGCGCCCACGGAAATGGAACTGCAAAAACGCAGGCAGGAACTGGAGGAATGGAAACAAAAGAACCTGAAGCCGCGGGATCACGAATCCGACGTTGACTAACGAAGCAGCGAAGAAACGATCTCTGTCCACTCATCATCCAGCGATTTTCTGGAGACCGGTTTGCCGGCGCGGTGATACCAGTACGCGGCGTTTCCCGCGTCGCCTTCTTTCCGGTGAAGGTATGCGTGTACCCACGACCCATCATCGGTATGGACATCCTGTGCAAGGTCGTGGGCCCTGTCCCAGTCGCCTTTGGCATCGTGCCATAATGCCTGCGCCAGGATGTTAATTCCCGACGGTGGCGAAGTTTGCGAAAGCGTTTGTTTAAGATCGTCTGCTGTCATCGGGGTGGTAGATTACTGCTGTGATGTTGTGGTGGCTGATGTTAAAGGCAGCTCTCCTTTTTCAATCAGCCGTTTGAGGTCTTTCAACCCGTCTTCGAACTGGGTGCTAAGTCCCCCTTTCATAAAAAGCCAGCGCATCTTACCCGTAAACCCTTTGTTTTCGCCGTCGTAGGTCCAGGTTACTTTCACGCCGCTGGAATCAGGCTCGAGTGTATAGATACTGTAAAAGAAACCGTTCATTTCACGGAAGTCCATGACACTTTTAATCCGCTGACCGGGCACGCTTTCTTCAATCCACTGCGATCCTTTTCCCAGTGCTTTACCGTTCCAGTGCATTTTTGCGCCCACGCCCGAAGCCGGTCCCTCATAGGTATAACGGGCTTCCGGATCCATGGCAACCCAGGGGGACCATGCCGGAAAATTTTTAAGATCAGCCAGTACTTCGAAGACTGTGGCGGGAGGCGCGTCAATAACAATACTTCTTGCGACGTGGCCTTGGCCCGGTTGGGCCAGCGAAAACACGACGACGATGACGGCGATGAGTAAAACGGCAATACCGACAATCCTGAGAGACTTCATGCGTGAAAGTTAGCGCTGCGCTTTCGTAAAAAGCAAAATACAGTACCGAAAACGTTGTAAAAGCCAAAAAACGCAGTAAATTTATTTAAACCAAACCCTTCACCTATGAGTTTCCTCAGCGACCCCAACCGCATACCCGAAAGCTATGGTTTGCGAACTGCCGCAGCATTAATCGTTTATTTCCTGGTGATGAAAGTTGTGACGCTCGGCCATTTTGTTGAGCTCCGGCTTTTTAATCTCATCATCCTGAGCGTTGGCATTTACTATGCCCTTAAAAAATTCAGGGAAACGCATGATGACAACCTGAATTATTTTCGCGGTCTTATCACCGGTGTTGCTACCGGCGGTGTCGCCTCGCTGATCTTTGGCTTGTTTCTTTTTATTTACATGAAGCTCGATACGGACATGATGAAGGCCATCATCGCGAATGAACCGATGGGGCATTACCTCAACGCATACATGACGGCGTTTATCGTGGTGCTCGAAGGGTTCTTCTCCGGGCTGCTTGTAACCTTCGTGCTGCTGAACTGGGTCAGCACCGATGAAGTGAATAATCCTCAGGGCCATTCCAACTAGTTTTATTTCCGTTGCGTCATACGAAGCTTGTCACCCTGGCATCCTACGACAATGCCATTGAAGCGCATTTGTTGCGGTCGAAGCTTGCGTCAGAGGGAATCCACGCTTTTGTATTTGACGAAAATATCATCACCCTTAACCTGTTAATAATATCCCCGCCGGCGGGGTAAAGGTAAAGGTGATGGAGCGCGATCTTACGCCTGCATTACGCTGTCTGCAGAAATTACTGGACGCGCCGTTGTTGGGGGAAAACAATCAGGTCCTTGTTTGCCCGTCCTGTAAAAGCGATAAGATCCTTTCAGGTGTGCGATCGATATACAGTGTCGCCGGGATGTTTGCCGCTGCAGTGTCCTGGATGTTTATTGTTGTCCCACCCTTCCTGGAGTCCCGGCTGATGTGCAATGTATGCAGTAAAACGTTCAGGCGTCAGGGCTAATGGTTGTGCCGGTATGTGGCATCATATTTTTCCTTCCCGTTATAAATACTTTTGCTATGGATATCTGGAACAGGTCTACACGCATTCCCGAAATATACGGAACCATCATATTCCTGGGATTACTGGTTTATTTTCTTGTGATGTATGCCGTCGGGCTGATTCATGTGATCGAATTGCGCGTGCTGAACCTTTTTATTATGGGTACTGGCGTTTACTACGCGTTAAAACAATACAGGCGGACGCACAGCGGTGAGCTGACCTATTTTAAAGCACTGGTAACGGGCACCGCGACAGCCGCGCTGGGTACCGCGACGTTTTCGTTGTTTATGTTCTTCTTCCTTCAGATCGAGGGCAACCTGATGCAGAACATTCATGAGAACGAGCCGCTGGGGCAATACCTTAATCCGTATATGGCTTCCTTCGCCGTTTTCCTGGAGGGGATATTTTCAGGGCTTGGAATCAGTTACCTGCTGGTAAACTACCTTCATACTGACAGCACGAGCGACACGCTGACGGACAGTCCTGCTAAACAAAGTGAAAAAAGAACGTTGGGCAACGTTGCGCAACGTTCCTGAGAACCGCGTTACGGCTATACCTTGATCCATTTTTGCTGGCGATGACTTTCGACGATACCGTCGCAAAGCTTTAACTCGCGCAGGCCTTCCGCAAATGTCGGGTAAGTAGGTTTGGCGGGTTGCTTACCTTCTCTCACCGCAGCGTAAATATCCCTGAACAGCTGCTTCGAGGTGTCGCCAAACCCTTCATTGTGTCCGCCCGGATAGGCAATGATACTTCGTGCTTCGGGATACACCAGGGAAGGATCCCGCATCAGTTGCTGGTTGGCTTCATTGCGCTTGCCGATCCAGAGATCATTCGGTTGTTCTGAGTTCCAGGCCATCGTAACGTTCGAGCCGGCGATCTCCAGGCTAAGTCTGTTCTTCCTTCCCGCCGCCACCTGGCTTACAGTCACCACGCCCTTGCTGCCATTGTTGAACCGCAGCAGTACACTGGCATAATCCTCTGTCCTGATCGGCACGTCCGCGTAATCTTCGGGTGCCAGCATTTTACCGGAATATGTTTCGACCGCCTTCAGCGGTTTTTTGCGTGTAGGGTGTACGGTAGAAAAATCAGCCATCACTTCAGTGATGCTCAACCCTGAAATATATTCGATAAGGTCAATAAGGTGTGACCCGATATCTGCAATCGCCTTGCTGTCACCCGACTTGTCCGGCTCCAGGCGCCAGTTGTAGTCCGTCGCGTAGAACAGCCAGTCCTGCAGGTAGCTTCCCATGATGGAATACACCGTTCCGAGTTCGCCTTTTTCGCGCATCGCTTTCATCTGGCGAACCAGGGGGTAGTAACGCAGATTGAAACTTACGGCATGGATCAGTTTTTTTTCCGTCGCCAGGGCCAGTAGTTCTTCTGCCTCTTTTACCGTAGTGGCCAGGGGTTTTTCACAAACCACATGTTTGCCAGCCAGCAGCGCGGCTTTTGCCATGGGGTAGTGAAGGTTGTTCGGCGTACAGATATGCACACAATCAAAGTCCGCTTCCTTCACCATCTTGTCGTAATCCACATAATACTTCGGGATGCCCATGGCTGCAGCTTTTTCCGCGGCTTCATTTTCAAAGGGGTGGAAAAGTGCTGTTACTTCCAGGTTCCCGGCCCGGCGGATAGACTCAATGTGAACGGGGCCGATAAAGCCCACGCCGGCTACGGCTACTTTGACTTTTTTGTTAGTCATGATTTGGTTTGTTTGTTAGTTTAATGTTGGCTCAGTCTTCGGAGCAAGTGCACGTTGATCGGCATGATCACGGCCGCGAAAATTTGCGAAAATTCTCCAGAAAATCATCCGCCGCTGAGGATAAGTTTATAAGGGCTGATCATTTTCCCCTTATAGGTGTTAGCCTTGATTTTTTTCTGGACACCGATCGGACGTGCCAAATGCGGTCCATACTAACGCAGTTCAAGCTCAATCACAGTGTCGACATCGTCCGTTTTTCCTTTTGGAATTTTGAGCGCGATACCAAATTCATTTTCCTGGAACTTCACAGGCGTTTTGTCTGCAAAAAGCCTGGCGGATCTGATCTTCTTACCCCACGCGGGCAGGATCAGTGATTCGTCATACCAGTTCAGGATGTGAACGTATACCTTGTTTCCTTTTTGCGTGGTGACGCCCCAGTCACGTGCAGAGAGTGGTCCGCCTTTGGTTCCATAGATGGTTTCTCCGTAGATATCCAGCCATTCACCCATCTGCTTAAGCAGTGCCGCATGTTCCGGCTGTATTTTTCCGTCGGGCATGGGACCCACATTCAGTAAAAAGTTCGCGCCGTATCCGGCGGCTTTCACCAGGTATTGTATAAGTGCTTTCCGGCTTTTATGCTGATCGTCCTTCAGGTTGAATCCCCAGGAGTTGTTAATGGTCTCGCATGTTTCTTTCGGAAGTGCAGCGACTTTTTGATCGGGCGCGAACCCCGTTGTGTTTTGCCCGGGGAGATCTTTCTCGAACATCTGGAAATCTTCACCTTCAAATGGCGCCACGTGGTGATTGCTTCCGACCAGCGCGGCAGGTTGAAGCTTGTGTATCAGTTGATAGGTTTGTCCGAGTCGCCATTCGGCCGCGGGCTTGTCCCACATACCATCAAACCAGATCCCACCCACATCGCCATACCCGGTCAGCAGTTCGGTAAGCTGGGCGTCCATGTAGTCGAGGTATTTGTTCCAGTCACCTTTTTCGGGGCGACCCGTAAACGCGGCTCCTGTTCTTCCTGTTGGGAAGTAATCGGGATGATGCCAGTCAAGCTGCGAGTGATAAAAAAATAGTTTGATCCCTTCCCTGCGACATTCCGCTGCGATCATCTTCAAAACATCTTTGCCATAAGGCGTTCGTTTAACGATATTGTAATCGGAAACCTGGCTGTCCCACATGGCAAAACCGTCGTGGTGTTTACTGGTGATGGTAATGTACTTCATACCGGCAGCTTTTGCCAGTTGAACCCACTCCCTGGCATCGAATGCCGTGGGATTGAAGAACGCGGGAAGCTTTTCATAAGTCTTCGCCGGGATCTGCTGGTTGTTCATCACCCACTCGCCATCACCCAGGACGCTATAAACGCCCCAGTGGATGAAAAGTCCGAACCGTGCATTTTCAAACCATTCGCGGTTTTTAAGGTTTTCGGGGGCAGGCTGATAGCGTTCCTGTCCACAAGCGAATTCTGCCGGTATTAAAAAGACGAGTACAAGCAAAATGATGAACGATGCCTTCATGGAGATTATTTAAATTGCAGACCTTCAAATTAGGGATTCAATATGAGATACAAAAACATTGATAAAGCGTTGTTTGTTGCCAACCGGGAACGGTTAAGAAAAGAATTGAAGCCGAATGCCGTGGCGGTGGTAAATGCCAATGATGTGATGCCTACCAGTGCCGACGGAACGATGCCGTTCCGCCAGAACAGCGACCTGTTTTATCTTACCGGTGTCGACCAGGAGGAAACCATTTTTGTCATGTGTCCCGACTTCCCGGATAAGAAATATCGCGAGGTGTTGTTCCTGCGGGAGACCAGCGATCTGATCGCCACCTGGGAAGGACACAAGCTTACAAAAGAAGAAGCGCGGCAGTTAACTGGCATCGATACCATCCTGTGGGTCTCCGAATTTCAAAAGTGGTTCAATATGATGATGGTGATGGGCGACACGGAACATGTATACCTGAATACGAATGATCATTATCGCGCCGACAGCGTCGTGGAAAGCCGCGAAGCCCGGTTTGTGAAATGGTGTCTCGAAAAATATCCGGTGCACCGCTATGAGCGGCTGGCCCCGGTGATGCATCGTCTTCGCACGGTCAAGTCGAAAGAGGAGATCGCGCTGTTGCAGCAGGCATGTGATATCACGGAACAGGCTTTTCGCCGGGTATTGAAATTTGTGAAACCCGGGGTAATGGAGTACGAGATCGAAGCGGAGTATGTTCACGAGTTTGTGCGCCGGGGCTCCCGCGGCTTTGCATATACACCGATCATCGCGTCGGGTTCGAATTCATGCGTGCTGCATTATGTCGAAAACGACAAGGTATGTAATGATGGCGATGTGTTGTTGCTTGACGTCGGGGCGGAGTATGCCAATTACAACGCCGACCTTACGCGCACGATTCCCGTGAACGGCCGGTTTTCAAAACGGCAACGGGAGGTCTATGATGCCGTGCTGCGCATAAAACGCGAAGCTATTAAACTGATCAAACCCGGCGAACGATACTTCGACTACCATAAGGAAGTGCAAAAGATCACGGAAAGCGAATTGATCGGACTGAAGCTGATCGATAAAAAAGATGTTAAGAATCAAAGTAAGGACAAGCCGCTTTTTATGAAGTACTTAATGCACGGTACCGGGCACCAGCTGGGCCTGGATGTTCACGATGTCGGCAATATGTACCATAAGATGCAGGTCGGCCAGGTGTGGACGGTGGAGCCCGGTATTTATATCAAGGAAGAAGGTATCGGGGTCCGTATTGAAAATAATGTCGTTATCAAAAAGAACGGTGTCCATGATCTGATGGCCAATATCCCGGTGGAAGCGGAGGAAATTGAAGACATTATGAATAATTGAAATTTTTCTGAATGATCAAAGTACTTGTCTTTTTGCTCTTGTCTGTGGCGCCGGCATCGCTGCCTGGTTCTGTGTGGCTGATGCCCTGGAAATTTTCAGTGGCAGTGGGCGACAAGGCGCTGGTAACTGTTCGTGCGGGAAATGACCTCACGGGTGAGCCACTGGATGTGAAAAGGGAATCCGTTGAAAAAGCGGAGCACCATGATCTTGCGGGTGTTACGGATATGAGACCGTTGCTGAAGGATGGCACGAAGAACCAGTTGGAAGAAGTCTTGTCGCGTGAAGGAACCCATTTGCTGGCACTGAAAAGTGTATCGGAGCCGGTAAGCATGCCGGCGGAGGAATTCAATGTATTTCTAAAGGACCATGCGCTGGATGATATTTTTGCACAGCGTGAAAAAACGGGAACGCTGAATGCGGAGGGAAAGCAATTGTATTCATGGTCGTCGAAGCTTCTTTTGCAAGCCGGGAATAAGAAAGATGACACGGCGATAAAATCAGTAGGCTTTCCGTTAGAAATCGTTCCTGAAAGAAATCCCTACATGGCTAAGGCGGGTGACCGGATGCGGTTTAAGATTTTCTGGCAGGGAAAACCCTTGTTCGGTGCCAAGGTGCGGGTGTGGAGCAACAAGGAGCGGGTCACCAGTGTCCAGACCATTTATACCGGGAAGGACGGTGTCATTGAAACGCAATTGAGTAATGATGGTACCTGGATGGTAAGCGTTGTAAAAATTATTCCTGCAAAAAGCGATAAGGCGGATTGGCGGACGTACCAGGCGAGCCTGGTGTTTGGATGGTGATATAACCCCAATGTATATGATTAGACTGTTGTGTGTTTTATGTTTTGTCTCCATAGATGCGTTCGGGCAGATTGCGTGGGTCCGTGATTACTATGATAAGACGGATGAAAAAACAGATTCTGCTTCGAGCTATTATTTTCGGATTGGGAAAAAGTCAATGAATTCCGCTGGTGTAGGAATGTATATCGACACAGTCTCCGATTTTTACACGGCCACCGGAAAGAAGAAGTCAATGGAGGTATATAAGGAAGGCCTCCGCGAAGGTAATTTTGTTCATTTTCATGAGAGCGGTACGGTCCATGCGCGAGGATCGTTCATTCATGGCCGCCTTATCGGACCCGTCATCAGGTACTATGCCCATGGAGGCACGCAGTCCACATTGGAACATTCGAAGGAAGGTGACGCAGTAAGCCCGTGGCATGCAATTGACTATAAGATTATTGATTATTGGGATTCTGCAGGAACACAACTGGTGCGCGCGGGCAATGGTTATTGCAAATGTTATCTGTATGACGAGGATGGACAGAATTTCCTGGAGCGCGGCAAAG
>DASPJC010000269.1:0-6489 GCA_035628815.1 Ohtaekwangia sp.
TAACCGGCTCAGCCAGACGCAGGAGGTTCTTGCCACCAAGGTTGCTATCGCCTCGCAGCTCAAGGCCGAAAATTTGAAGATCGTTGCCCTGAACGACCGCGGCAAAGAACGGGAATCGCCCTTCAAGAACCGCCAGGTCGGTCAGCTGAAAGTTGAATTCAACATTGCTGAAAATGAAGTAGCACCCATCGAGGGGAAGAAGATCATGATCAGGATAATTGATGAGGATGGCCAGGTGCTATTTGATGTTGCCCGGGGGTCCGGAACATTCATCTACAATGGAAAAGAAGAGTTTTACACGGCTTCGCAGGAAATTCTGTTCGATAATACGCAGCAGCGGCTGACCTACCTGTACGAAAAGGGCTCAGATTACGCGCCGGGAACCTACACCCTGGAGATTTATACCGACGATTATAAAATGGGCAGCGGCCAGTTCTCGGTTAAATAAGTAATAGTCAATTCGTTAGCATCAGCCAGTTTCACACGGCACTGGCTTTTGCTGCCTATAATGCTTTTAAGGGCGATTCAAGGCCGATTTTATAAGCGGCGGCTTTTATATTCCTGCATAAATCCCTACTTTTGCAGGCTCAAAAACTTAATACATGAAAAATTACGAGACGGTATTCATTTTAAATCCCGTTTTGTCTGAAGACCAGGCAAAGGATGCTGTCGATAAGTTCGTGAAGGTTTTGAAAAAAGCAAATGCAGATGTGATCAACATCGAGCAGTGGGGCTTGAAGAAGATGGCTTATCCCATCAACAAGAAATCCACAGGCTTTTACAACCTCATCGAATTCACGGCCGAAGGGCCGGCCATCGACACGCTCGAAACCGAGTACAGACGAGACGAATCCATCATGCGTTTTATGACAACCGCGCTGGATAAACATGCCATTGTTTACAACGAACGCAGGCGCAAAGGCGAATTTAAGAACAAGGAAAACAGGAAACCTGTTGCAAAAAAAGCTGAGGAGGAGCGCGGACGATGACATTAATGAACGAACCCATCAAGCGTGCAGAGATTAAACCAAAATACTGCCGCTTCAAGAAGAATGGTATCAAGTATATCGATTACAAAGATCCTGACTTCCTTTTGAAGTTTATCAACGAGCAGGGCAAGATCCTGCCCCGCCGACTTACCGGCACCAGCCTGAAGTTCCAGAAGAAAGTCGCACAAGCGGTTAAACGCGCGCGTCATATGGCCATTCTTCCGTACGTTGGCGACTCGCTGAAGTAATTCGTTTAACTTTTAACGACACACAATCATGGAAGTGATACTGAAACAAGACGTAGCAGGACTTGGCTATAAGAATGACATCATCAAAGTAAAGGCCGGTTACGGAAACAATTATCTGATCCCGAACGGCATTGCCCTGATCGCGAATGACTCTAATAAACGCCTGGTGAATGAAAACATTCGTCAGGCGGCCCATAAGGCTGCAAAAGTAAAACAGGATGCCGAAGCACTCGCTGCCAAGGTAGGCGATCTTACAGTAGAGATCGGAACCAAAGCCGGCGAAAGCGGAAAGATCTTCGGAGCGATCACCGCCCTGCAGATCGCCGATGCGCTCAAAGCCAAGGGACTTGATGTTGACCGTAAGAAGATTCACCTCAAGGAAAGTCCCAAGCAGATTGGTACCTACACCGTAACGCTTGATCTTCACAAAGAGGTGAAGCACGAAATCAAGGTTAAGGTAGTAGCGGAGTAATTAAAACATAATCTATCAGAAGCCTTCCTGCAAAAACGGGAAGGCTTTTTTTTTGCCATGCCGTACCATTGCAGGCCTTTCATTCGATTGCGTAAAATATTACCATCCGCAGGGATGATAATCTGTCAACACTTGGTATTTTACACATAAACCCTAAGCCTTCCTATGCCCTCGCGTTTGCTTTACCAGGACTACCAGACACATCCCTCGGTGTGGGACGAGATGATGAGTGGAGACGGGGTGCGCAAGCCATACCAGAATATTTCAGATTTTCTGACGCGGATTCCGGCTGAAGAGCTCACCAAAAAAGAAGAACTGGCCAAGCGTCTTTTCATGAGCCAGGGGGTAACATTCACCGTGTATTCGAGCGGGGAAGGCATTGAAAAAATATTTCCTTTTGACATCATTCCCAGAATTATAACGGCGGCCGAATGGGATTTTATCGACCGCGGGATCAGGCAAAGGCTGCGGGCGCTCAACCTGTTTCTACGCGACGTGTACCATGAACAGTTTATCCTCAAGGATGGCATCGTGCCCATAGAACTGGTCCACTCCTGCCCTCACTACCTGCGCGAGATGCAGGGACTGAATGTGCCGCACGACATCTACGTTCACATTGCCGGCATTGACCTTATCCGTGATCACGACGGCACCTTTTATGTCCTGGAAGACAATCTCCGGACACCCTCCGGCGTCTCTTACATGATTGAAAACCGCGAGATCACGAAAAGAATATTTCCCGATCTCATTCCACAAAACCATGTACGGCCTGTCACCCAGTATCCGAATATCCTCTACAAAAACCTGAAGGCACTGTCGCCGCGTAAAATTTCCACCCCCAACATCGTATTGCTAACGCCGGGGATCTATAACGCTGCCTATTTCGAGCATACAACGCTGGCGCGACTCATGGGAATTGAATTGGTGGAAGGACGCGACCTGGTGGTGGAAAATCACCGCGTTTATATGAAAACGACTGCAGGCCTCCAGCAGGTCGATGTTATCTACCGGCGGGTTGACGACCATTTTCTGGACCCGCTGGTGTTTGACCCTGGCAGTGTTCTCGGGATATCGGGCATCCTCTCGGCCTACCGGAAAGGTAACGTTGCCATCGTTAATTCCATTGGCAACGGTGTGGCTGATGATAAAGCGACGTATGTCTATGTGCCTGACATGATCCGATACTACCTGAATGAAGAACCAATCCTGAAGAACGTTCCCACCTACCAGCTGTCGAATCCTGATGAGCGGCAGTATGTATTGGAAAATATCGCCGCGATGGTCGTGAAGAAGACCAACGAATCCGGGGGATATGGCATGCTTATGGGACCTGCCGCCACGGACGCGGAAATCGCTAATTACATCAGCGAAATCCTGAAGGACCCACGGCAGTTCATTGCCCAGCCTGTCGTCAACCTTTCATCGGCACCCTGCTATATTCAGGACAAAGTACAACCGCGCCGCATCGACCTCCGCCCTTTCGCGCTTTGCGGCCCTGACGGAATAGAAATCGTTCCCGGCGGACTAACACGCGTAGCCCTGAAAGAAGGTTCCCTTGTGGTGAATTCGTCTCAGGGCGGCGGAAGCAAGGATACGTGGGTACTGGCGTATTGAGAAAGAAGTGGGTGGATGGTGAATAGGGAATATCTGAATGTTGAATAATGAAAGTTACTTAACAACATCAACACGTCAACACATCAACACATTAACACATGCTAAGCAGGGTTGCAGATTCGCTTTACTGGATGTCGCGTAATATGGAGCGGGCGGATGGTATACTCCGCACACTGAAGATCAATCACCTTTCGTCGCAGGATAATACAGATGAGTTCACGTGGCGCCCGGTGCTGCGGATCTTTTCAAACCTGGCCGAAGAAGATATTGGCACCATTGAACACGAAGGCCGGAAAGTACTGCATTACATGGTACTGGATCGGGAGAATGCGAATTCAATATTCAACATGGTTACGCAGGCGCGGGAGAATGCAAGGGGTGTCCAGGACAATCTTACGCGTGAACTGTGGCAGTGCCTCAATGAATTCTACCATGTCATGCGGGACCCCAAGCTGGCGCAGGCCCTCCAGCGTGAGGATCCGGTTTCTGTGCTCGATCTCCTCATCAGGCAATGTATGCTCTATTATGGTGTTTCTGATATCACCATGTTCCGAGGAGAAGGACTTTGCTTCATGAACATCGGCAAATATCTTGAGCGTTGCATCCAGTCGGCCGACATTCTTGATGTGAAGTTCAGCGACCTTTCCTATGATCTCGACAAGACGACAGATACCACGTATTGGAAATACCTGCTGATGTCCGTTTCCGGCTACGCCTTATATTTGAAAAAATACCGCACCGGCTTTGAGGCCAGGAACGTTGTGGACCAGGTACTGTTCAATGTCGATTTTCCAAGGTCCGTTTTGTATTCCGTCAACCAGCTGCACCGTTATTTCGGTCGGCTCAAGGGCGATCAGAACATCGAAGGGTATGCCAAGATCGACTTTATGGTGGGTAAACTCAAAAGCAAACTGCAGTACTCCGACGTTGCAGGCGTTTCGCGGATGGGCCTGCACCATTATCTGTCCGAAATAACTTCCGACATTTACGCTATCGGAAGTACCCTCAATCAATACTATTTTGCCTACAGTTAACCGCCGACGATGTCGAAATTCAAAATCAGGCACATTACGAAGTACCGCTACGAGAACACGGTAAGGGATAGCGCCAACCAGATCATGTTGTATCCTTTGAAGGATGCGTGGCAGGAAACCGTTCAGCATTCCATCATGGTGTCCGGCGCGCCGGCGATCGACATTCACACCGATTACTTCGGTAACGAGGTCGGTACTTTCACGCATGCGCAACCGCACCGCGAGCTTTCGATCGATTCAAAACTCATCGTTGTTACCAGGCCGCGGGACCTACCCATGGATGACGCCCCGCTGTCATCGCAATGGCAGGAGCTCGGCAACCTGAAAAACGATCTGAAATTCATCGATTTCCTGCGGCAGGAAAGATTTGAGACGATGCCCGAGATCGAAATGCTGATCAATCAGGAGACGAACAAGAGCCGCTCACCCCTGCAATCGGCCCAGCACCTTAGTGAATACATCTTTAATTCGTTCGCCTATCGAAAGGGTATCACCACGGTAGAAACAACCCTGGATGAAATCTGGCAATTGCGATCAGGCGTCTGCCAGGATTTTGCGCACATCCTGCTGGCGATGTTACGCCTGTTGAATATTCCCGCGCGGTACGTGAGTGGCTATATCTGTCCCAATAAGAACGGGATGCGCGGCGAAGGGGCGACACACGCCTGGGTCGAAGCCTACATCCCATTTTATGGGTGGTTGGGGCTGGATCCGACCAACAACTGCCTGGTGAACGATACGCACGTCAGGCTGGCGGTAGGCAAAAATTTTTCTGACTGTTCACCCGTGAAAGGTACTTACCGCGGCACGTCAAATCACACGCTCGAAGTTACGGTATCGGTGTCTTACGAAGATGGGCAGACCTCGTCCGGCGATACCGAAATACCACCCGGTATTCCGGGAAATGCATCAGAATCGAATTACCAGAATTCCTTCAGACGGTACCAGGAGATGCAGATGCAGCAATAAAACTTTTGCTAAAACTTATAGCGGACAAAAGCTTCCATTGCTTCGTATTCGGCAAGACCCAGGAGGTTATACGCCTCGGCGGTGGCATGATTACGATCCTCGGCGCGCATCCAGAATTCACGTTTATCACTTCCCGGGAACATCGCGCTGTCTTTCTGTGACTGGTGCTTGAACACGGCCCTGCGCTTGCGCATCAGTTCCTCCGGACTCAGCGGCACAGCCATCTCAATCTGGTCGATATCCCACTCCTGCCATGCACCGCGGTAAAGCCATACCCAGCAATCCTTCATCCACTCCTTTTTCTTGAGGCGATTGACCGCCTCGATGATGGCCGCGAGACACACCCTGTGCGTGCCATGGGGATCGGAAAGGTCCCCCGCGGCGTAGATCTGGTGCGGCTTTACCTTTTCCAGGAGGTCGACAATGATTTTGATATCTTCTTCGCCGAGCGGTTTTTTCTTGACCGCCCCCGTTTCGTAGAATGGCATGTCGAGAAAATGCATCTGTTCATCCGGGATGCCAACGTAACGACCACCCGCCTTTGCCTCGCCCCGCCGGATCATCCCCTTGATGGTCAGTACTTCGGGACTATCTACCTGGCCGGGGCCTTTTTTCTTGATGGATTGAAATATCTTCTTATAGAATTTTTCGCCGTCATCTTTGCTCAGACCGAATTGCTCATTGAAGTCGCGTACAAAATCCGCAAACCGGATGGCATCATCATCGAACACGGCAATATTTCCGGAGGTCTGGTACGCCACGTGTACTTCGTGTCCCTGGTCCACCAGCCTGATGAACGTCCCACCCATGGAAATCACGTCATCGTCAGGATGCGGCGAAAACAACACGACACGCTTCGGAAACGGCTTGGCACGTTCAGGCCGGTACGTATCGTCGGCGTTGGGTTTGCCGCCTGGCCATCCCGTGATAGTATGCTGAAGGTAATTGAAGACTTTGATGTTGACCTGGTAGGCGGAGCCGAATTCGGTGATAATATCGCCCATACCGTGCTCCATATAATCATGGTTGGTCAGTTTCAGCACGGGTTTTTGAAGGGTCTGGCACAACCACACCACCGCCTTGCGGATAATGGTTTCGTTCCATTCGATACTGTCGAGTATCCAGGGGGTTTTGATGCGCACCAGCTCTGATGAGGCGGCCTC
>DASPJC010000270.1:0-15455 GCA_035628815.1 Ohtaekwangia sp.
CAATCCGGTAAGGCATCCTTCGCCATTGTCGTAGAACGGACCGTTGGCACCGGCTGCTGTCATCTGGACGCCCTCGTCGGTGACGATTTCCTGCCCGTTGCCTTCGCGCGGGCTGAGGAAAAGCGTTTTAGATGCCTGCGTGTAGGCTGCCAGTGTCTGATAACGTGTTTCCGCTGTCGCGTAAGAGTAATCATTAAAGAAAGGGCTGATCGGTGTCGGGCCGGTATAAACACCTGCACGAATTTCTATTTCGCGGCTTTTGAACACATCGCCGGGGAAGATGACGTAGGCGCGAAGGCGCGGCTCGGCATCCTCGAAGAAATCGTTGGGAGAATCGAACATCAGGTAATTTCCTTCGGTGTTCGTAGCGCCGGTGGTCACCTTGATCGACCCGTCGGGATAGCGTTCGAAACCATCAAATAACTCCACGAAGTCAAGCGTGGGACAAGTTCCCGAGGCCAGTGGCGCTTTAAAGATGAAGGGGGCGCTATAGGCATCGTACCCGTGGGTAAAGGTCGGATAGACGTACTCTTTTACATAAATATTTTCAGGGCTTGTCAGGTCGCTGAACATGTCAACCATGTTCTGGTATTGTGCCTGGGGATCACCCGCGGCCCATCTTTTCCTGTAGAGCGAATAGATGCCACTGTTCATCACTTCGCGGGCGGCCAGATACGCTTCGCTGAAATAACGCCGGGATGCCGTTTGCGCTGTCTCTTCTGAGAAGCCCATCACACGCACACCGGTCTTCTGACCCAGGCCCGTAAGTCTGCCCGTAACCGTCTCGTTGTATTTGGCGACGCTGCCGGCGTACAACATAGCTTCCGATTTGAAGGACAACGCTACATACTTGTTGGCGTATCCTCTTTCAGGACTGGTAGGCGCCAGGAGGGAAATTGCCTGATCGAAATCTGCGAGCACCTGATCCCACGTTGCTTCCTCGGATGCACGGGGCACTTCCAGTTCCGCATCGCCGGGATAGCGGATCACGCGGGTTACCAAAGGTACACCACCGAAACGGCGTGCCATGGCGTCGAATGCCATGGCGCGTGCGAAATAAGCTTCGCCCAGATAATGGTTGTAGGTGACCTCCGGGAAATTGTCCTTGTACTCGGGCAGTGTCTCGATGAGGTAATTGGCATCGCGGATCAGAACAAATGCTTCCTCCCAATAAGGCGTTCTTTCGCCGGTAAAAGCGGAGCAGATCCCGTCGCGGTTCACGGCTTCGCCCGTGCCTTCAATACCCATTGCGCCCAGCCATGCGTTGTATTCGAAGCCCCATTCCGCCATGTATTTAAAGTCTTCGAAGGGCATCCTGCTGTACATACGGGCCATGTAAACCTTCATACCGGACTCGTTCGTAAAAAGCGTTTCATCGCCTACGACATTTGGCGGCGGAATGTCCAGGTCCGCGCAGCCGGAGAAAGTCATCAGGCCGATCAGGAATAATGTGTATATCCTTTTCATATTGTAGTTCATTTTCTAACTCGTATTTTCTCAGTCTAAATATTAAAACCCGGCTGAAACGCCGATCGTATACGTTTTGTTGAGCGGATACAATCTTCCCAGGTCGTCATCGGGATGCTCGGGGTCGACAAATTTCACACCGGTGATCGTGAACAGGTTGTAAGCATTGGCAAACAGGCGCACGTTCATCGACGAGAGTGCCCTGATCTTTTTCGGGAACGTATACCCGATTTCGATACTCTTGAGGCGCAGATAGGCGGTGCTCACACGGTTGAACGCTGAATTTTTAAGGGGATAGTTTCCGGTATAGCCATAGTAGCCACTCACCCAGTCCGTTGCAGGGTTGTACGGATCCGCCGTCGGATCTACCGGGTGCCAACGGTCAAGGTATTGTTGCAGTGTACCGCCGCCGTTGCTTCCCCATATTTCATACAACGGTTCCTTGTACTCCATGGAACCCAGCGCCGTGCCCTGGAAGAGGAAACTCAGATCGAAATTTTTGTATGCGCCTTCATAGGCGAGACTGAAGTTCACCCAGGGTATCTGATCGTAGGCGAAAGGATGTTCATCAAGACCATTGATCTCGCCATCCCCGTTCCAGTCCTCGTATTTGTAGTCACCGGGTAAGATGTCGCGATCTTTGTAGATCGGGTAAGACCAGATGTCTTCCCAGCTGGTATACCGGCCCGCGGATTCATATCCAAACTGCACGCCCTGATAGCGGTTGTTCAGGTTGTCATTACGCCACTGGTCATACGAGTTTCCGTAGGGTCCGTTTTGTACTGCGGTCAACCATTCGCGACGGGTGACCGTAGCGATGGCTTTTACCTTATAGCTGAGCTCGCCGATGCGGTTGCGATGCGACAGTTCAAGATCGATACCAGACTGCCGATCACTGTTGACGTTTTCGAGTGGCGCGTCGGTTCCGACGACAGTCGGAATGGTGGCCTGACGACGTTCATGAAGATTCTCCCTGCGGCGCTGGAAATAGTCGAGTGAAAAACCAAACAGTCCGTTCCAGCCTTCGAAATCCACACCGACGTTCACTGTTTTTGCGGTCCACCATGTGATGCGTTCGTTGGGGACGATCAGTGTTACACCGTTCACGAACTGGCCGCCGAACATGTAACCGGGAGCATATTGGTTATAGTATCCATTTTCCGCGTTACCGCTTGTAGCCGGGTAGATGTAGCCGGGATACCATTCGTAATTCAGGGTACCATCGTCGGCTGTTTCACCGTAACTGGCGCGGAATTTCAGCTGATCCACAAACGACAGCGCGGATACCGATTGAAAGAACGGTTCTTCCGACAGGCGCCATGCGACCGAAGCCGAAGGGAAAAAGCCCCACTGATCACTCTCCACAAACTTGGAAGAGCCGTCATAACGGAACTGGAACTCCGCGATATAACGGTCGGCATAGGCGTAATTCGCTCTTCCGAACAAAGCGTTGTTGGCGATCACATAGAGATCGTTCGTACCCGGCAGCATTCCGCTGATCTGGTTTTCAGTCACACCGCCCAAAAGGTGGTCCATCGCAAATGCAAGATCGCGCTGCGCATAAAAGTTATCACCCATTTTCTTCTGGCTTTCCCAGCCGAGGAGACCGGTCACCCGGTGATCGTCGGCAATCGTACGATTATAGTTCAACAGGAACTGGCTGAGTACCTGCTGTCGCTCAAAGAACTCACGGCGCAGCTGGTTCGGCGAACTTGAGTTGTACAATTTGGACTCGTACGTATTGGTCAATGTATTGAAGGCGTACTGATAATACTCCTTCCGGTAAATTGTATTTTCGTTTGTACCGTAGTCATAACTGACGAGCGCTTTTGCAGACAGACCTTCAAGCGCTTCCGTTACAGTTCCGAAATCGAAATTAAGCGCGGCGGATGACTGCAGGAGTTTCTGATTGTATTTCCGGTAACCGGATACATCAGCCGTCATTTTTGCCACGGTGTTTTCTTCAAGATCAAGGCCCTCGTAACTCAGCATTGTATTTTCCGGATCCGCATAGGCGGGGAACAACACTCCCTGGCGCCAATAGTTTCTGATGATATCGACCGCGCTGGAGTACGGTGTATTGCGCTGGTCGGCCATGCCGGCGAGATTGATGTTAAATGATAAGCCCTTGGCGAGTTCGGTTGTAATGTTCGTACGGAGGTTATATTTATCGTAGTTGAGGTCACCGGATTTGAAGATACCTTCCTGGTACATATATCCGCCGCCGATGTAATACTGCGTTTTCTCGTTACCGCCGGTGATGCTGATGTCGTGTTGCGTCTGCGGTGAATATTCCTGAATAAGCAGGTTGTTCCAATCGGTGGCACGGCGTGCGCCCGAGCGAAATGCTTCAAAATCCTCCTCATCATAAATGATGCTTCCGCCATCGATCCGGTTCATCGCTCTTTCGTTATAGAGCGTCATGGTCTGGTAAGGATCTGCCAGTCGGGGCATGCCGGAAGGTTTCTGAAAGGTTAGTGAACCATTGTAGGATACCTTCGTCTTCCCTGTTTCACCTTTCTTGGTGGTCACCAGCACGACTCCGCTCGCGGCACGCACACCATAAATGGCGCCTGCAGCATCTTTCAGAACGGAGACATTTTCAATATCACTGGGGTTGAGGCGCTGAAAATCCGCCATGCTCCGCGGGATACCGTCGATGACGACCAGCGGATTACCCTGAAAGCCCCGGATGTCAAAGTTGTTGTTGAATGTACCGGGCTCTGAACTTTTTTGCCATACCCGAACACCGGCAATTCTTCCCGTAAGCATGTTCTGCGGGTTTTCGTTTTTGGTCAGGAGCATTTCATCGCCCTTGATCGCCGCAACGGATCCGGTCAGCGTCACCCTCTGCTGCGTACCGTACGCTACGACCACCACTTCGCCGAGCTGCTGAATGTCCGTCGCCATGGACACGTCGATCACCGCGCGTGAAGCGACGGGTATTTCCTGTGACGCAAAACCGATGAAAGAAAAAACCAGTGTGGCATCTGCGTCGGAAACCTGTATCGTGTATTTCCCCTCGATATCCGTCGTCGTCCCCTGGTTTGTACCTTTTACCATGACACTTACGCCGGGCAAGGTTGATCCATCGTCAGATGTTACGGTACCCGTTACGGTAGTTCCCTGGCCCATTGCGAAAAAGGGAGCAAGGACTAAGCACTGAACAATGATTCCATACAGGGAACACCTGATCAGTTTTTTCAATAGTTGCTTGTATGTATTCTGCATAATGCTAAATGACTTTAATTGTTTTCAAGTTCATACCGCGACAAGACGGCATACTCCGCTGCGAAGGCAAAATTGAACATCCCCTCGGTGTTGTTCTTGCCGTTGTCACGGCTCCAGCCTACCAGTAAATTTGTAGGAAGAAAACCCTTGTAAAGGAAATTGGCATATCCGTAATCGAGGTTACGCTGGAACGATGCGATATAATCGCCAGCCTTTTCATAATCCGGGTGCACGTCGACATACCCGCGCATCAGCACGCCATTAAACCAGTTCCTGAAACCACTGATGTCGTAGGTGTAGTATTCCGGCAGGGTTTGTCCCTGTTTTGCAAAGTATTGAAAGCTCGCGTCCGATAATTTTTTGGCGTCCTCGAGATAGACGTTGTCACCAGTCGCCCTGTAAAGATCCGCTGCGCCGGAAAGCATTGTTCCGCTATTGTAGGTGATCGCCGGCCCGACCCGATCCTGACACGTAGTCCCTTTGCGATAGACCGTTCCATCAATGTTTTCTGTCTGCGGGCTTCCGGGAGAGCAGCCACCGCGCATATCGTCATACACGCCATCCGGACGTAGTAACTGTGCCTTCTGCCATGCGTATACTTTTTTGGCGAAGTCCAGGTAGTAGTCGCTTTTCTTTACCTGCGTCGACTGGCGCGTTACCTTGTCCGTGGCATCGATGTACCGGTAGGTTATCTCATCATCTTTATCCTTGTACAGTTCATGCAGCCATACCAGCGGGCTTACCATCGGCCCGTTGCTACAGGCGTGTTTGGTTACATAGCCCGGGCCCCACGGTATACCACCGCGTTCGTTGCCATTGGCATCCCGTGTGCAATCCCATCCGTCCAGAACATAGTCTGTCAAATACTCGGCTTTCTCCCGATACGCTTCATTGCCGGTGATTTTATAGGCTTCGAGTAATTCGCGGACCAGCCACATCTGGTCGTCATAGACATTTTCGATACCCTGTACCTGTGCGGAACCTTTTGATCCCCCACGGTTCACGCCATAGACCGACCATTCCCTGGTTTGCGTATAGGATACCAGTTGGAATGTTCCCAGGTAGTAATCTGCATTGTCGTACAGGCGGTGCAGTAAATCGGTGTACGTATCGAAATGTTCATCGTACATCGCCGCGTTGCCGTGTTCTTTTTGCGCTTCAAGCGCGTGAAGGATGGCATTGACAGCTTCGATTGCACTGGTGTACATCCAGATACTGCCCTTTTCGTCGGAGCGTACATTGGTGTACGGGTTGTAGTAACGCGCCATGGCCATACCCTCCCCTGTGAAATGGGAAGCAACAGCGTTGTCCGTCAGTTCCATGGCACGGAGCAGGTTTTGTTCTGACAGGTTTACCTCGTCCGGCGGATCCACCGGGCCGTTGTCGGAGGCAGAATCGCTACAGCCACTCACCATCATCAGCACGATCAGGCTGCAAGTCGTTATCATGATTCGAAATATTATCATTTTATCCTTCATGTAATTAGTTCATGTTAATGCTATAGAAAGCCAGTTTGTTTTCGCTGGTATTGGCCGCACCGTTATACACACCGAATACGAGGACCACATTGCTGCCATTGAATTGTGACAAGTCGTAAACAAACGAAGCGTAACTGTCCGGATCGTCTTTTGTGCCAAAGTAATGCCTGAACTTCCAGGAACCATTATCTGCCGCGCTGGCGTCCTCAGCGGTGTTTGATGTTGGCTCCACATGCGTAACCGTACCGTCGTCCTGGATGGCCGTCAGTTTAAAATAAGTGTAGTGATCCGGAGCACTGCCGCTCTGGAAGTTGCGCGTTTTCAGCGTCAGCTGGTTGCTTCCCGCTGCGATGGTGAACTTGGCATAGATGTACGCTTCAGGTATTTCAGTACTCACTTCCGGTGTGTTGCGCGTTTTGATGATATATCCCTCGCCCGCAAACACTTCAGGATCCTTTTTCAGGGGAACAAAATGCCATTCGGCTCCCACGTGGGCAACAGCGCGCCATGCCTGGTAAGCGGCGGGATATCCGGTTGCCATGTTTACATCTCTCCCGGCGCTGATTGGGCTGATACCGGTGAACGATTTTTTGATGTGCGGCATGGTTGAGCGTACAGTTTCCTGCGTCAGCTTCCATCCGGGAACTACTTCCGTCCCGGGCAGCCAATCCCAGTTCTCTACTTTCCTGTCGGCAAAACGGATTGCCCGGAGAACAAGCTGCTTCCAATAGTCACCGGTAGACTGACGGTAAATACCGATGGCTATTACCACTTCCTTACCGACATATGCGCTCAGGTCAAATTCGAAGTCAGCATAGTCTCCTGAACCATACGTTTTGTCCTCGCCGACTTTCACCGCTGTAGGTTCCGGTGCGGAAAGGTCAACTACCTGCACGCCGAAATAAGCGGGGGCAACGGCATCAGCGTTGTGTGTGCGTAATCTCAGGGATAGTATCTTATTGTCTTCCGTGATCAGTTTGCTTCCATATACATACGAATCGAACATGGTAAGGTCAGCCGGATTGGCGCGTTGACCTTCATCGTTGCGAATGCGCAGTGTCGTTCCTTCCCATTGTTCTTCCCAGTTTCCCCAGAACTTGAGCGAACTCATGTAATCGCAGGCCCAGTCCCAATGCGGATAGGCATCTGCATTTCCGCCGCCGCGATATTCGTTATAGTACCATTTATCGGCTGTTGCCAGGTCATCGACGGTTAAACCGCGCAGCACTTCCGAACCACCCAATGTTACATTGAGCGTCACAACACCGTCCACAAAATCGTCTTCGGTTATTGTTCTGGTAACACTCACGTAGTCGGTTTTGGAAAACGTCACGGTATACTCGTCGACAACCAGGTTCTCGATTGCGTACGTACCATCCGCAGCACTGGTCGCTGTTCCAGCCACGCCCACGGTGACCGTTGCACCGGCCAGTGGCGCACCGCCGTTTTTCGCATCGGCGATGACACCGACGATTTTAGAAGAAGCGCTCACCATTGAGGCGTTTGCCGTAGCCACTTTGTCAGTATCAAATTTATCAGCTGTAACGGTCACGCTGATGGTCAGCCATCCGGCTTTGGAAAAGGTGATGGCGTGTGTTTTCAGGGATACGTTTTCGACTGTGTACCGGCCATCTGCGCCGGTGGTTACGGAGATATCTTCCTCTTTGATTCCGGAAACGGTAACATTGACATCGGAAAGGGGCTGGCCCACATCGTCTGTCACGAGGCCTGTAATGGTTCCGGAGCCGCTGTTGGCGGGATTATTATCGTCTTCACAGGAGCTGACACAAAAAACGGCAGCACCCATTAATACGACGTACATCAAGGTTCGTAAAATCTTACTCATTGGCTTAAGTGGTTTTAGGTTAAACATGTTTTAGTCCGCTTTAACAGCTGCCCGCTTACATTCCTGTCTCGCCGCCGTTATCGATTGCAACATCATTGCAAACGTTAATGCTAAGCGGCAATTGGTTAAATAATGGGTTAAAACAGGGTTAATAGCAGGGAAAAAAATGTTAATCTGGCCGCCAATCCGAAAAGCGCTAAGAACGAGCGGGTTGCCTCTGCCCACGCGCTGTACGCAGTTCAAAACAAATATGGATTTCTTCCCGTGAAAATGATCTGCGGTGCCCGATTCGGCAATTTTCATGAGCTATCTGAGCGTTGGCGGATGGTTGCAATTTCAGATAGCGGAAATCTCTCGGAACGGCGCTCTATATTATACTTTAGAACCAGCCAAGGCAATGGCGATTGCTGATGTTTGCAACAGCTATCCTACTGCTGAACAAATCGATCGGGGTAGGTTCCAATCTCAATTTCCGGCGGAAAATCCGCAAGCCACCAGAAATTTTCAGGGGAAGTGCCTGGGCGGAACGCTCCGAGGTAGTTATGGTCACTGTGCCCCGGGTATCCGGGTTGCGCTGCCGGCGAACTTTCTTTCAACCGGAAATCCCCGTTTGCGGGGTCCACAAACTGTGGGTCAGCCTGAATGGCAGATGTGCCCGTCATGGAAAAAACACTATCCTTTGCAAAGGAACGCAGGTAAATAGGATAGTCGACAGCGTTGACATCGTGAATAAGATTATGTATGACCTGGATATTTTTTTCGGCGGTCCAGTTTTCGCCAAACCGCGCGGTGTGACCGATTTCAAAGGGAGCGTTCAACGCAAAAATATTGCGCGTGATGCGCACATCTTTCAGGTTTGTAGAGTACAGATAACACCCGCCGGAAAGCCAATATTGCGGATCTCCGGAAAAACCGCGTCCGAGACCGTTTCGATAGAACGTATTGTTGTACACTTCTATATTCTGCCGGGGATTATCAGCGCCCCACCGTGAAAAGAAAATTCCCGTGGCACGATTGTCAAACACCAGGTTGTGGTGAATTCGCAGATTTTTTGTATCCGGTCCTTCTTCGGATGATATCGCAATACCTGCCTCGCATTGTGTGACGACATTGTCGTGCATTTCAATGTCCTGCAACTGGCCAAACCATCCATCGACATACAGTCCCTGTCTCTTGAGGTTGTGTACATAATTGTGATGTACGACACCAAACGAGGCGGTTTCCTTAACATCGATTCCTTCCTTATCCGAATTATACACGTGATTCCAGGCGACCTCGAAGTGGTGCGGTCCCGCCATGCTGATGGCTTCGTGTGGCGCTTCCCGCCCACGAAAGGGCGCCCAGCTCATTTTCATATCGTTGGCGTTGATCACCGTATTTCCGAGAACTCTGATATAGAAACACCGTTGCCATGCGGCAATCCCGGGCGAAAAACTGTTCTCCGAAACACAATTCACCACATCGACGTGATCGCTTTCCTGGATATTGATTCCGGCGCGATGGGAATTGCGAACGTGAATATTTTGTATCCGTATATACGCGGCGTTTTGAATCTGAATCAAGCCGTTGTTTCCAGGATACGTCTTTGAATTCGCGATGTCGACTTTACCACCCTCCAGTACAGGTATTGCGCCCTTCCTGCCCCGAACGGTGATCCATTGATCGCATGAGCCTTGTGCCGAAATCGTGATGATCTGATCCAGTTGATATACGCCACCTAATAAGGTAACGGTGAGGCCAGGCGCAGCACCGTCAACGGCCTTCTGGATCGAACGCAGCGGTTTTCGGATAGTCCCTGGATTGGAATCCTTTCCTGAGGGAGAAACAAATATTTCCCGGTGCCCGTGGGACGGCTTATCCTGCAGCCGCGTCGTTTGCCCGTGAACGGTGGTGCCGCAAAACAGTAAAAAGATTACGAACCGTAAACCGATAAAAGATATCATTGCGTTTATCTGCATGTAATTGATCGTGCGCCCCCTATCCCGAATTGCAGCATATGCTCCGTTGTCTATAATTTATCACCAAAATAAGCCGGTAAAAAAATCAAAACGACGGTATTTTTATGAACAGCGATTGAAAAGCTGTTGAGCGGTGATTATCCCGGGTTAAGACTATCCACAGGATGATCCGCATTGCCGGCTGAACGCCCCGGCGCTGCAGCACCATGAGTGAAAACAAATAACGGCAGTTTTGAACTGTCGGCATAATGCGGAGCGTTGAACTGGAACTGATAAGACTGTGGCGAGTCGCTAAGGCAATGCGAAAGCAATATATCCTCCTTTGAAATTGTTATGCTGTTCTCCATTGACAGATACCACGACGTACTGCTTACTACCCACAGCATACGTGGACGGAATAGCGCTTGCCATGCCGGGCAGTTGATATTCCCACAATGTTCGCCCCGTCTGCTGATCAAACGCGCGGAACATATTGTCACCGGTGGCGCCGATGAAGATCAATCCGCCGGCCGTTGCTATTCCACCGCCGCGATTGAACATACCGGAATTTGGAATGCCCATCTTTTTATACTGCGGGTCTTCGCCCAGCGGAACCTGCCAGACAATATTACCGGTGTTTAAATCGATAGCCGTCAAGGTGCCAAACGGTGGATCGATGGCAGGATGACCTTCCGGGTCAAGGTAAAAACTGTAGCCATTGAACCCATAGGGCTCATCGTTTTCGGGAATGTTTGCTGTCTCGAAAGATTGCTGCGCCACCGTATCTCTGACATAGGCGACGATCGCATTGATCTGCTGTTCAGACAAAAACCTGAATGACGGCATGGGCGGCGCGCCTTTTTCCAGGATGCTTTTAATCTGGGCAGCTTTATATTTTTTCACACGCCCCGTGAGATCCGGCCCGACACCGGATCCCTTTTTATCCGCACCGTGACAATTGCTGCAGTAGGTCCGGTATAATATTTCAGGGTTGAGCTGGTTGGCAGCGCGGATTTTCCTAAGGTCAGTCAGTTTCAATATCCAGGGAACGTCGGTCGCGTTAACGAAGAGGGTATTGGTCTGTGGATTAACGGCAGCACCACCCCAGTTGGCTCCGCCGTGCGCTGTCGGAAGAATAACGGAGCCTTCCATCGACGGTGGCTCATAGATGCCTGTCTTGTAATGATTGCGGGCGATCTCTTCTTTGATCCACGCCGACGAACGTCCAAAGAATTTTTCCTGGTAACCCTGTCTCACAAATGGCGGATTGACCGGGATGGGCTGCGTGGGCCAAGGCTTCTCCCCGGGCATGCTGCTGACAGTATCCACGGGCACTTCATTGATATCCAATAACGATTCGCCCGTTTCGCGATTGAACATAAACAGGTATCCCATTTTCGTAACGAGTGCGACGGCGTCACCGGCCTTCCCGTCACGTTGCACCGTCACCAGATTTGGCGGTGAGCCGTTGTCGCGGTCCCAGAGATCGTGGTGCGTGGTCTGGAAATGCCAGATGCGTTTGCCGGTTTTTGCGTCGAGGGCCAGCAGGCAGTTGGCGAACAGGTTCTGACCGGGACGATCGGCGCCGTAAAAGTCGAAAGAAGGCGATGCGGTCGGCACGAACACGATGCCCCGCTGTTCATCGAGTGCCATCCCGGCCCAACAATTAGCCCCGCCGTTGCGTTGCCGGGCATTCTCACCCCAGGTGTCGGCCCCGAACGAGCCAGGCTTGGGGATAACATGAAAGACCCACGCCAGCTTACCGGTGTTAATATTGAACGCCCGGATATCGCCGGGCGTAGAAGGAAGTTCATCGGGCACTTTACATCCAACGATAAAGAGATCGTTGTACACGACGCCGGGCGCATTGCTCGAAACCGGCACAAGTGTACGCATCGAATCGGGCACCTCCAGGCCTTCGTAGAAGTCGACACGACCGTTATGGCCAAAGTCCTTCATCACCGTTCCCTCCTCCGCGTTGATCGCATATAGCGTACTGCCGGAAATGAGAAAGATGCGATCCGGGCTGCCAGGGTGGTAGGTCATGCCTTTCGACCAGTTGGGAATTGAGGACGAATCCGGAATGAATTCCCACAGCAACTTTCCGGTAGCGGCATCGAGGGCAACGAGTTTGTTGGAAGGCATCAGGCCGATGACGCGGCCGCCCATCATCACAGGATTGAAGTAAACGCCACCGCCTTCTGTAGTATCCTCATAACGCCAGGCTTCCTCTAATTGTCCGACGTTTGATGTGTCGATGCTCGTGAGCGCCGAGAACTTGTTGTTGGAAACATCATGACCGAAGGTGGTCCAGGTGGAGATGTCGCCTTTGTTGTCGGCTGCGCACCCCGAGAGGAATGCGAGTAAAATACATGCCGGCAGTGTTCTTAGTAAAGTGATCGCCATATGCGCTGAGACAAGAATATTTTGGAAGGATCTCTGATGGAACACTAAAGTAATAAAATTCGATCTGATAAAACCGAACCTTAAAGCATTTTTCCCTTCCGATCCAGGTACGCCTCCATCCTGGCAACAGTCTGCCTGAATCCTTCACTGGATTTATGATGCAGCTCGACCATTTCATACAATGCTTTCGTTTCATAGAGCTTATACCACTGCAAAAGCGTTTCGTCACCGCGGCGCTCAAATTCTATAATGGCAATGAAATTAGGATCGAAATGCTCATGCACGATCTTTTTGTGTTTCACAACTTCCCGGAACACCGTCCTGTTCGGATAATCTTTACCATCGGGTCCGTGCATGACAAAAATCCACTCGCCCCCGGGTTCTACCTGCATCTTTTGGATCGCGTTTGTGAAGCCGTCAGGGCCCCACCAATCTGAATGTGTTCCGGCTGCGTCCAGGCTGCCCAAACCGATTCGATCGGCGTGTGAAAAAGCAACGACGTGCGCTGCTCCCTGCCGGATGGATCACTGGTCTCGTTTTGCATGTAATATCATTTTTCCGGAAGATCGTACATCAGGCGGACTTCTTAACCTTATACACGCAGCGAACCGCGAAAACCCCGGGCGGCATAATAAGATTCCGCACCATTATGATAGACAAAGACTGTGTCATAGCGACGATCACAAAAGAGCGCGCCCCCAAGCTTTCGTATAGCCGGGGGCGTTGCGATCCAGCTGGACGTCTTCAAATCAAATTTGCCAAGCTCCTGCAAGGCGCGGTACTCCTCCTCGGTCAAAATCTCTATTCCCATGTCACTGGCCATCTGCATCGCACTATTAGCCGGCTTGTGTTCCTTTCGAGCTTCGCGCGCTTCATGGTCATAGCAAATACTCCGGCGGCCTTTGGGTGATTCAGCAGCACAATCACAAAAGATGTATTCTTTGGACTTCTTATCATAACCGATAACATCGGGTTCACCGCCGGTATTCTCCATTTCGTTCAGCGACCACAGTTTTATTGTGTCACCCTCGAGTTTTTCCTGGACGTCAGACCACTCAAGACCTTTATGGCGGCTCATGTTCTTTTCAAAACGGCCTCTCAGGATGAGCAGCAGTTCCTCCTGTTGCTGCTTTGTCATTTTTTTATCGCGCTTGGTTTTACTCATAAAATATAGGTTAGCATGATTAATCCTCCATTCCTTTCCCGGCGAGAATTTTCGGTATAAATTTTTCAACCCTTGCTGCCCGCGTACCGGGTTGTTTCGCCGATGAAAAATAAAAAATGTAAGCCCGTTGCCGTCCAGGTGTCAGCGCATAGAACGCCTTCATCAACGCGGTGGACCAATTCAACTTCGCCTGAAATTCCTCCGGCATGGTGTACGAAGATGTTTTCTTATACGCTACTTTCAGGCCCGCTTCCTCGACCCTGACAGCCTCATAAATATAGTTCTTCAGAAGGGATTTCATTTTTGCGATTTCACCAGCAGACCTGAACCGCACCTGGCGGGCCGCCTGCACATTTTCTGTTTGCTGTATCAGAATACCATTCGGGTCCTTCAACAAAACGCCCTTGAAAAACAGGAGTGCACAATATTCCTTGAAGCCATGTATCAGCACAAATGTTGCTCTTGCCGAATATGTAACAGGGCTGACCCCACTTCAATGTTTCCGACAGGTTACAGTCAAGGACGATGCGTCGCAACTGCATAAATTCCCGTTGCCACTTCTCTGCTTTATGTAAAAACCAGTCCACCTCAGTATTCATATTATGCAGCAGCCGGAATTGTTCTACGTTCAGCAGGCCTGAAATACCACGACACGACGGTTAAGACCAACAGCAGTAACGGACCGAATAAGTCGATCGCCGGATGACCCAGTGCGAGGTGCGAGACGACAGCACCCGACATGGCGAAGAAAAATCCCGCGTAGCTCCATTCTTTCAGCAACGGATATTTAGGGATCAGGATGGCGATAACGCCCAGAATTTTCCATGTACCCAGTATCGTCATGAAATACAGCGGATAGCCCAGTGCAGCAAACAGGTCAACTTCTTCTTTCACCCGGAGTAGCTGAACAACGCCGGTTGAAACCATTCCCAACGCAAGCCACAAGGTGGAAACCCAGTAGATAATTTTATTTCGCTTTGACATGATGTGTTATTTTAATCTTCCTACAACTTCCTGCAACCGGTTATGCGCCAGGTTCAGACCGTAGGCAAAGGGTTGCTTTAACAGCGCATCCCTGGCTGCGACGGATCTGAAAATAGTATGCATGGTGAGCCTGCTGGTGTCGTCATCCAGTTTTTCAAATTCGAGGAACTCGAGCTGAACATCGTAGGGCGAGTTGTCCATTTCAAAGGTCCTGGTGATCCTTACATCCGGAATAAATTCATGTATGGTACCATGAGCGCCGAACATCCTGGTTCCGGCAGCATCCCGTGTTTCAAATTCCCAACCGCCGTGCTTTCTGCATTCGAGTTTTAACACCTTCGTTGTTCCGTATTCGTGCGACATCCATTGTTCAAAGATGCCGGGTTCCGTGTGCGCCCTGAAAAGCAATTCTACGGGCAGTTCAAACTCGCGGGTGACCACGAGGTCATGGCTGTCGGTTTCCGCGTTGACTTTGGTTTTTCGTTCCATGGTATCAGTCCTTTTTTGTTTTATACTGTTTCATGACGGCTTCCAGCTTATTGAAGCGGTCGTCCCACATTTTCCGAAAGGGGGCGATGAACTCATCCAGTACTTTCATTTTTTTCACGTTGATGTGATAATGAATTTCTCTCCCATGCTGCTCCTGTTTCAGCAATTCGCACTCGGCGAGAATCTGAATGTGCTTTGAAATGGTTTGCCGTGAGGATGCAAAATTATCGGCAATGGCGCCAGGCGTTAACGACTGGATCGCAAGCAACGTGAGAATGGCCCGTCGCGTTGGATCTGCAATGGCCTGAAATACATCTCTCCTGGATTTCATTGTGCAGTTATTTGACTGCAAATATATATGCAGTTATTTGGCTGCGCAAGAGCGGGGGGAATTTTTTTTTGCTAGGACCGTGGCCATAAAAAAAGCTGCCGCTGCCCTTCTTTCAGGAGTC
>DASPJC010000271.1:0-7778 GCA_035628815.1 Ohtaekwangia sp.
ATTCGACGCCAATCCGCACATCATCGGTTTTGCCAGGCAGAAAACAGCTGGGAACCCACGCCTCCGGTTCGAGGCGGTCGACATTTTTTCAGATCGGTTTAAAGCGTTCCAGTTTGATGTCGTTATCGGAACGTTATTCTATCACCATTTCACAACGGAACAGCTGGTGGCATTTTTTCAATCGTTGCGCCGGCAGACGTCCATAGGTATTGTCATTAATGATATACACCGTCACCCCCTCGCCTACTACTCCATCATGTTTCTGACCCGGTGGCTTTCGCGGTCCGCCATGGTAAAATCAGATGCTCCCATTTCCGTACTGCGTGCTTTCCGGAAAGAAGAACTGCTGCATATTCTTGCGCAAGCGGGCTATTCAAAATACGACATCCAATGGCGCTGGGCCTTCCGCTGGCAAGCCGTTGCGTGGACCTAAAAACGCTACTGCTACTGGCTTCTGGCTTCTGCTTACTGGCCAATGTTTTAAACAAAATAGAGGCTCTATCCATTAAAACATTTACCAAGGCCCAAGCCCCCTATCTAATCCCCAATCCCCAATGCCCAATTTTGTCTGGCACAATTTTTCGTACCTTCGCATTGAAACCAGATACTATGAAATTGCTTCGAATGCTTTTTGTCCTGTTAATTTTCGGTCTTCTTTCTTCCTGTGCGTCCAGCTCCCTCGGTAAGAAAGTGAGAGAACCCTTCCAGGGAAATGCGTATGAATCAAATAACCGTTTTTGGAGGGCCTCCGGGAAAGGTCAAAGCTCCAACGATAACATTGCGCGGGGTAAAGCCGACCTTGACGCAAAAGCGCAACTGGCCGGACAGGTTAATACCACCATGAAACAGGTCGCCGATCAATACCTTGGTCAGACCGAAAACGCGAACGCCGCAGACGTCGCCGATAAGTTCCAGAGCCTTGTGCGGCAGGTTATGAATACGGACATTGCAGACCTGCGTAAAATGGGTGAGGAAAAGTACTTTAATGAAGAGAAGAAGGAATACACCGTGTTTATTGCTTACGAGATTAAGAAGAACGCCATGCTTCGTTTTATGAAAAAGCAGGCAAAAACTGATAAAACCATCGATGAACGTCAGCGTGAGGTGATCGAGAAAATTATCGATGAGGAAATTCAGAAAGCAGACGCCGAGGATTCGGAAAACTAGACATCGTTTCTCTACGGTAATAAAAGGCCCATTGAATTTTTTAATGGGTCTTTTTTTATACCTCCCTGCCAATTCGGTAATTATTATGTTGTCAGTATATTGAAGGCAATATGAACAGATATTGCTGTACCCTTTTTTTTGCAGGCCTCAGTATTGTCGCCTGCAGCCAGACCAAACTCCTCAGTCCCGATGATTTTCTCGGTTACGAACTGGGAGACCGGTTCACCCGTCATGCCGATGCTGTGGCGTATTACAGGCACGTTGCCGGGGCACTTGACAACGTCGAGGTCTTTCAATATGGTGAGACGTATGAACATCGGCCGCTGATTTACGCGGTTGTTACATCGGCAGACAATTTTAAGAACCTTGAGCAGATACGACTGGATAACGTGCGACGAACTGGAATGGTGGAAGGTACGCCCAGCGGAAACAAAAAAGCCATCGTATGGTTAAGTTATAACGTTCATGGAAACGAAGCGAGCGGAACGGAAGCTGCCCTGTTGACACTTTATGAACTCAGTAATCCCGCGAACACCCGGACGCAGGAATGGTTGAAAAATACGGTTGTTATCCTGGACCCCTGCATTAATCCGGATGGGCGCGAACGCTATGCCAGTTTCTATAGTCAGTATGGCAACATTCCACCCGACCCTGATCCGGTAGCATTCGAACATCGCGAACCGTGGCCCGGGGGAAGATCCAATCACTACCTGTTTGACCTCAACCGCGACTGGGCCTGGGGAACGCAGATCGAGTCACAGCACCGGATTAAAATATACAACCAGTGGATGCCGCATGTACACGTCGATTTCCACGAACAGAGTTATGCCAGTCCATATTATTTTGCACCGGCCGCAGAACCGTTTCACGAGGTGATAACACCCTGGCAGCGCGAGTTTCAGACGCGCATCGGCAAGAACAACGCGCGGTACTTTGATGAACAGGGTTGGTTATATTTTACGCGTGAAATTTTTGACCTGTACTATCCAAGTTACGGCGACACCTACCCCACCTACAACGGCGCCATCGGCATGACTTACGAACAGGCCGGGGGCGGGCGCGGAGGCTTGCAGATCACGACACCGGAAGGCGATCCGCTGACGCTCAAAGACCGGCTCATCCATCACCATACCACGGGACTTTCGACGGTGGAGATCACGGCGCAAAATGCAGCACGCGTTGTCGATGAATTTCAAAAGTACTTTGATGAAAACAATACAAAGCCGGCTGCTTTGTATAAAACGTTTGTCATTAAATCAGACAACAACCCCGATAAAATTGCCACATTGTTACAGTGGATGGATCGTCATGGGATCAAATACGGTCATCCCGCCGCCGCAAAAACATTGAACGGGTTCGATTACCAGTTGCAGAAGACGTCAGGTGTTGCAATAACATCATCCGATATTGTCGTGAATACCGATCAGCCCAAATCGCGCTTTATCTCCGCGGTGTTCGAGCCACAATCAAAACTGCCGGATTCGTTAACATACGATATCACGGCATGGAACCTGATGTATGCCCATGACCTCAGGGCCTATGCGTTGACCGACCGCGTCGCCGTCGCAATGCCTTATAAGGCGAAGGCAGCGGTGCCCCCCGCCGTCAAAAAGCCCTATGCCTATATCTTCCGATACCAGCATCTGCGTGATGTTGAATTTATGGCGACGCTCATGCGCCGTGGCATTAAAGTCCGGTCAGCGCAAAATCCATTTTCGTCCGGCGGTCAGAACTACGACGCAGGCACAATCATCATCCCCCGCCGCAACAACGAAGGCGTACACGACTTTGATAAAGTCATCAACGATCTGGCGCAGCAGTACAGCCGCCAACTGAATGTGACGACCACGGGCTTTGTAGATCAGGGACGTGATATCGGTTCAGCCGATGTCAATTACCTCAAGGCACCGAAGATAGGTATGCTGGTCGGCGAGCAGACTTCAACCCTTTCGGTCGGGCAGATATGGTATTTTTTCGAGCAGGAAATTCACTACCCGGTAACACAAATTGGCACATCATACTTTAAAAATGCCGATTGGAGGAAGTACGACGTACTGATCATCCCGGAGGGCAATTATCATATGTTTGATGAAGACCTTTCAGGTGAAATTCTCGACTGGGTTTCAGACGGCGGAAGATTGATCATCACCGGTGAGGGACTGAAAGCCTTTGCCGACAAGAAAGGATTCGCCCTCAGGACGTATGCTTCGGAAGAGGAACGCGAGCGCCTTGACAAGCAAGCCCAAAATCCTACCGAAAAGGAAACGCTGATGCGGTATGCAGATGCTGAACGCAAAAAATTGTCGGACGAAATTTTCGGTGCCATTTACCAAACGACGTTAGACAATTCCCATCCGCTGGCATTCGGTCTTAAGGAGCGGTACTTCACACTCAAAACAAGCGCGCTGCGTTTTGCTTACCTGAGTAATGGCTGGAACGTAGGGATCATCAAGGGCCGCGCGAAACCGGTTCAGGGCTTTGCCGGTCACCGGATAAACCGGAAACTGGATAACAGCCTCATCTTCGGTGTCGAGGAAAAAGGCCAGGGCAACATTGTTTACCTGGTGGATAACCCTTTGTTCAGAAACTTCTGGGAGAACGGCAAACTGATATTTTCGAACGCTGTCTTTATGGTGGGGCAGTAGGTGAAATGAGTAAATGAGTGAATGAGTGAATGACTGAATGACTGAATGACTGAATTAATGAGCGAAGCAACAGTCCTCTATTAAGTCATTCTCTCATTCACCCTTTAATCGGTGGTATGAGGTTTTAGCAAACAAGACGGATTACCGGTTACGATAATTGCAGTAACTTTAGGCCAGGGCATAATGGTTTTATGCCATAAAATTGTTTACAATCGAATGTCAAAAAGAAAAAAAGATTCCAAGGATAAGAAATCCAGGGGGAAAGCCCTTCAAACCGCCTTCCGCGAGAAGATCCTGGAACTGCTGGACAGCCAACCGGGAAAGGCTTTCAGCACCCAGCAGGTCATAAAAAAGTTGGGACTGAAAAAACGGGAGGATATCAAGGAAGCCACGCTCCTGCTGTATGAACTGGAGGACCAGGAAGCTATCAGGCAGCTGAACAATGGAAGCTTTGTCAGCAATCAGAAGAATGAAGCATACACCGGTATTGTGGACCATGTCAGTTCCAGATTCGCCTATATAAAGATTGGCGGCGATAAGGGAGATATTTATGTCAAAGGGAAGGATCTCGGATCGGCTGTTGACGGCGATACGGTCACGGTACAGGTACTCTCCACCCGCCATGGTGAGCACCAGGAGGGAAAAGTCACGGGTGTTATCCGGCGTAACAGGAACCGTTATGTCGGCAAGATCGAGGTATCAAAAGGTTATGCATTTGTGGTTCCGGATCACCGGAAAATGCACCAGGACTTTTTTATCTATACAGAAAACATCAATGGCGCAAGCACTGGCGATAAGGTAATTATAGAAGTGACCTCTTGGGCGGAGGACGATAAAAAACCTGAAGCAAAAGTCATCGAAGTGCTGGGCAAGGCTGGTGAAAATGAAGCGGAAATCCATTCCATCATGGCGGAGTTCGGCTTGCCATTCCGGTTCGGCGACGTCGTCGAACAGGAGTCAAAGAAAATTGATGAAGGTATAACCGACAAAGAAATCAGGAAGCGTCGCGACTTCCGGGACGTAGTCACGTTTACCATCGATCCTGTAGACGCCAAGGATTTTGATGACGCCCTATCATTCCGCAAACTGGAAAACGGAAATTATGAGATTGGCATCCACATCGCCGATGTAACCCATTATGTGAAACCGAATACTGCGCTGGACAGCGAGGCCTATGATCGCGCAACTTCTGTCTACCTCGTCGACAGGACCATCCCCATGCTTCCCGAGCGGCTATCGAACGAACTTTGCTCGCTCCGGCCGAATGAAGACAAACTTACCTTTGCGGCGGTTTTCGAACTGGACGACAAGGCGAAAATTCAGAATGAATGGTTTGGGCGAACCATTATCCATTCTGACTGCAGGTTTTCCTACGAAGAGGCACAAACGATCCTTGAGAAAGGTCACGGAATTCTGGCCGATGAATTGCGTACGCTGAACGACTTCGCGAAAAAATTGCGCAAGGAACGCTTTGCCAAGGGTGCCGTTAATTTTGAGACGACCGAAGTAAAATTCAAACTTGATGAAAAGGGGAGACCATTGGCGGTCATTCCAAAGGTCAGAAAGGACGCACACAAGCTCATCGAGGAATTCATGTTGCTGGCCAACAAACAAGTCGCCACATTTGTCTACAATTATAAAAAAGGTAAGGAGAAGAATACATTCGTTTACAGGATCCACGATTTTCCCGATCCGGAAAAAGTAAAGGATTTCTCATTGTTTGCCCGGCAATTTGGACACAAGATGAACGTCGAGGAGCAATCCATCAGTCGTTCACTCAACCAGCTCATGGAGGCGATCGAGGGCAAACCCGAACAGAACATTCTGGAGCAGCTTGCCATCCGGACGATGGCCAAAGCAAAATATTCAACCGAAGCCAAAGGGCACTTCGGACTTGCGTTCCAGCATTATGCCCACTTTACTTCTCCCATCAGGCGATATCCTGACATGATGGTGCATCGCCTGCTCCAACACTATCTCGATGAGGGCAAACCGGTCAGCAATGCCGAGTACGAAGAGAAATGCGTGCACACATCCGAGCGTGAAAAGCGTGCTGCAGATGCCGAACGTGCTTCTATAAAATACAAACAGGTGGAGTTTATGACCTATGCGGAGAATAAGGTCTACGAAGGACTGATCTCCGGGGTAACGGAGTGGGGACTTTATGTCGAGATCGTTGAAACGAAATGCGAGGGGATGATCAGGCTTGCCGATCTCACCGACGATTTTTATGAGTTCGATGAGCGTAGCTACCGCGTTGTGGGCCGGAAGAAAAAGAAAATTTATACATTGGGTGACAGGGTAAAGGTAAGGGTGAAAAAAACAGATATCGACAAAAGGCTCATCGACCTTGTTTTCGCTGATACAAAATCTGAAAAAAGATTCTCTGACGATGATTGATGTCCCCACCCGGTGTTTGCTATTTTGCAGCCTTTGAAATTTTCAAGCGTGGATACCAGATCGTATCAGACTTTAATCGACAGGGAGATCGGCCGGCAGAAATTCGGCCGGGAACCTGTTTCCCTGTATGAGCCTATCCGTTACCTCATGGCCCTGGGTGGTAAGCGCTTGCGACCAATGCTGGCACTCCTGTCTTATTCACTTTATAAAAAAGATGTCAGGCCGGCCGTTCCATACGCCGTGGCGGTTGAGGCGTTCCACAATTTTACCCTCATGCATGATGACATTATGGACAAAGCGCCGCTGCGAAGAGGGCATCCCACGGTTCACAAAAAATGGAATACCAGCACCGCCATCCTTTCAGGCGATGTGATGCTTGTAAAGGTATACGATATGTTCAGCGCACTCGACGATGCCACTTTCAAAAGGGTTATCGCATCATTTAACACGTGTGCCGCCCAGGTCTGCGAAGGCCAGCAGTGGGACATGGAATTCGAGGCAAGCACGAAGGTATCCGAAGGCGAATACATTAAAATGATCAGGCTGAAAACGGCAGCATTGCTGGGATTTAGTCTCGAGCTGGGCGCAATTCTTGCGGGCGCGCCGGAGAACGATCGCCTGGCACTGCGCGCCTTTGGAACGAATGTCGGCATTGGATTCCAGCTGAAAGATGATCTGCTGGATGCCTATGCCGATCCGGAAAAATTCGGAAAGCAGGTGGGTGGTGATATCATATCGAACAAGAAGACTTTTTTGCTGATCAAGGCAATGGAGAAAGCATCAGCCGGTGAAAAAAAGCGGTTGAAATTCTGGCTGACCGAAAAAAAATTCAACAAAGCCGAAAAGGTTGCGGACGTGAAAAGGATCTACGACAAGCTTGATATTCCCATCCTTACCGAACAAAAAATCAACCTGTATTTTAAAAAGGGCTTTGCGCAATTGGAGAAGCTGCCTGAAACCCCCGCTAAAATCTTGCTTCGGGAATTTACGGAACGTCTTGTCGGACGACAAGTCTGACAAATTTCATGCAGGCTTCTGCAGGTACTGACGTTTATACTGCAAGGGACTCATCCGATAAAATTTTTTGAACAGCCGGTTGAAATTTGAAAGGTTGTTAAATCCACTGGCGTAACAGATGCCGGCAATACTGCTTTGATCTTCCTGTAAAAGTCTGGCCGCCTGGCCCAGGCGAACTTCCGTTACAAACGAGGAGAATGTTTTCCGCGTCCGCTGTTTGAAGTATCGGGAAAAGGAAGCAACGCTCATGTTCGCCGCGCGGGCGATGTCTTCCAGGCGGATATCCTCATGAAATGATTTCATTACCCACTCAACCGCCATGCTCAGTCGTTGCGAATCCTTTTCATGCCGGCCGGTGACCGGTTGGGTGGAAATGATGCGGTAATCGGCTGAGGCGGCAATTACCTCCAGGATCTCCACCAACTTGAGCCAGCGTTGCAGCCCGTCCAGTGCCAGCAATTGATAAAGTTTGCGCGTAACCGTTTCGTTGGTGCCGCCCGTTATCTCCATTCCCTGCCGTGTACGGTCAAATAATGCCCGGATTTTCGC
>DASPJC010000272.1:0-9366 GCA_035628815.1 Ohtaekwangia sp.
CGCATGAAATTCGTGGCCTCAGGGTATTTCAGAACGTCGTGAAAAACACCGCGTGGGATGCGATCCAGATTGGTTGTGCTACCGACGACATCGAGGTTTATAACAATACGGCAGAGAATTTCGGTACCGAGAACAAGACAGGACAGTGGAGCGGGATCCAGGTCGGAGAAGGTAGCGGCGGTCTTTATTACAACAACCTGATCAAACACGGCAAGGGGCAGGGACTAAATATTCTTGGATTGGGCGAGGCCACCTTTTATAACAATGTGATTTTTGATGTGGAAAGGAATGGCATTTTCTCAGACCTCCGTGGAACAGGTCCATTTGGTTCAGGATATAAAATCATCAACAACACGGTTGTAAGTCCCGGGATCGATGGCATCGTCGTCTATGCCAAAGATGTGACAAAGAATGTCGTGATCAACAACCTGGTGGTGGACCCGGGAAGCTATGGCAATTACGGTAGCAATACCGCAAAAGCGTTCCTCAATGTCGGGGCTGCGGCGCCGATAGAACAATCCAACAACTATTTCGCGGAAACGACCGGTGATGCGAGATTTCAGGCTGCAGGATCGGGCGATTTCAGGCTACTGACCGACTCTCCTGCAAAGGATGCGGGAAAAGATGTATCGGGGCATAGCATTACTACCGACTTTCTGGGCACCGCCCGGCCGAAAGGCGCCGGCTATGATATTGGTGCCTTTGAATTTTAACCGGCAGCAAATCTTTCATTTCCATTAATCAGTATCTTGCGCGCATGCTGAAGAAAGTCGTGCGTTACCTGGTTATTTCCCTCTTGGTCTTTCTCGGCGCCGTGATACTCTTTGTAGCTTTCTCCATTGCACCTGTCGATCGCACACCGCCGAAAGAACAATCTTTTTACCAGGACATGCTCGGCCGCATTACACCGCAACCCGTGAGCAGGGGAGGCCTGGCGGTAGGATATGCTGTCGAAAATTTGACGCCTGACCAACCCACAGCATTTGCCGGGTATGTTAAACGCCGCGGTAAAAAATTCACCTCGGTCAAAGACTCCATTTACGTTCGCGCCATGGTGATCGCGCAGGATGGAAAACGCGTCGCCATCGTCAGTGCCGATCTGCTCATCATCCCACCAACCGTAACGGCGCGGCTGAAAGAAATTCTTCCCGGCATCGGGTTCTCCCTCGACAACACTTATCTAGGTGCGACGCATACCCACAACAGCATTGGTCATTGGGGGAGGGGTGCCACAGGTTTTTTATATGGAAGTTATGATGAAGCGATCGTGACGTTTATTGCAGACAAGATCAGGCAATGTATCGCGGACGCCGCGGCAACGGTACAGCCCGCGGAGATCAGCACCGGAGCGATTCCCGTTGGCCAGGCGGTGTATAACAGGTTGATCGATAATGGCCCGGTGGATAGTCTTTTGCGGCTGGTACAGATCACGCGACAGGACCGTTCAAAACTTCTCCTGATGAGTTATACCGCGCATGCGACCTGCCTGTATTCCGCCGATCTAAGCCTTTCGCGCGACTATCCGGGCAAACTCGTGGATACGATGGAATCGGGCGGTTATGATTTTGCGATGTTTCTTGCCGGCAGTGTCGGCAGTCATGGCTGTAACCCGCCAAAGTATGGTGAAAGCTGTATCGACTGGATGGCTGAACAGTTGTCATCTGCGATTCATAATCATAAGGGTGCGCTTACACCGCTTAGGGATTCCGCGATGGTGATGTACAGGGTGCCTTTGGCGCTTGGTGCCGCGCAGGTAAAGATCTCGGAGGACTGGCGTATACGCGAATGGTTGTTTAGGGCAGCCTTTGGAAGCGACCAGGCTTTCCTCACCGCCTTACGTCTGGGAGATCTGATTTTGCTGGGCACCCCGTGTGATTTTTCTGGTGAGTTCAACCCTGTGCTCGACTCCACAGCAACGGCGCACGGTTGGCACACCATGGTAACGAGTTTCAATGGTGGCTACATCGGTTATATCACTCCTGTAAAATACTATGATGTCGACCATTATGAAACGCGTATTATGAACTGGTACGGCCCCGGAACGGGCGAGTATATGCTGCATTGCCAGCAGAAAATGATGGAAGCTGTTGGACACTGATATTGCGGATTGCAACGCTGAAAAAGTATTGCGGCTAACTTCAGTTCATAATTTTTAATACCTTCATGGCCCATCCAGGAATTAATCCGTTTTTTATAAACTAAAAATTTAATCGTATGAAAAGAAAAGCAACTGCCATTTGGAACGGCTCCGGAAAAGAAGGTACGGGCCATCTCTCGACACAAAGCACGGTTCTGAATAAAACGCAATATTCGTTTAACTCCCGTTTTGCGGAGGGGGTTGGGACGAACCCGGAAGAACTGGTGGCGGCAGCCCATGCCGGATGTTTCTCCATGAAACTTAGTTTTGCGCTGGGAGAAGCCGGTTTTACACCGGACGAAATATCGACAGATTGTGTGATAACGTTTGAAAACGGATCCATCACGGAGTCACGTCTCGTGCTGAAAGCCAAAGTTCCGGGAATTACACCCGAGAAGTTCCAGGCGGCAGCCGATGATGCAAAAGCGAACTGCCCCATCTCGCAGCTCTTGAAGACAAATATAACGCTGGAAGCTTCGCTCGTTTGACATACTACCCAGCATTGCATACAAAAAAAGCCGGACGTCAGGTCCAGCTTTTTTGTTCTTGCAGCATCGGTTTATCCGATCTCTTTTTCAAGCTCGTCGATCTTGTTCTGGGCTTCAGATTTACCTAATGAGTAGGAGAGTTTATAAAGCTCCAGGGCCTCGCGTTGTGTTTCTTTTTTCTTGCGCGGAGCAAACTTGGTGCGATCAGCAGCTGTTTCAAGGGCCTGCGCCTGGGCGAAGTACATGTCAGCCTGCGTCATTTTAGCCTGGGTGTTGATCTCTTCTACTTTCGTTTCGAGGTTGGCAACATCCTGCTCACGCATTTTGATCGTTTCGGCGCTCGTGGTCAGAAGTGAATCCTTTTGGTTAACAGAGGCGGTGAGGTTTTGATTTTCTCCGCGCATTCTTTCCACTTCCTGTTCCAGGGCCGCGATCTGCTGTGTGCTTAAAGCGAGATCAGCCTTCATCCGGCGGATCGTAGCGGACGATCCTGACTTGGTTGACTTGATTGATTTTTCAAGCTCAGCAATTTTGTTTTGAGTTTCCTTAATGTGATTATTGATGCTCCGCAGCCGGCTCGAATAATCTTTGTAGGAAGTACCTTCAACAACGTCTGTTCTCAGCAATTGACGGCTTGCGTCAATAGAGTCGATCAATGCTCCTACTTCCTCCAGCGATTGGGCGGTCTGCTGGCTGACCTGAAGTTCCGTCTGAAGTGAGTCGACCTGAGCGCGAAGTCTCGTCTTCTCCTGTGTATCACAGCTCCAAAGCAAGCCGAGGAGCGGCAGTCCTAAGATGAGTTTTCTAATCATAACTTTATTTTTTAAGTTTTGATCAGACCTATTCAAATGAAGCGGCAGTAATTCGTCACACGTCGTTTTCGGGGATGAACCGCGTTGTATGGCGATGAATTGCAAAAACATCACTTAAAAGCTATTATTAACCATCTTTTATTGTGGATAATTTCCCCATCTTGAGGCTTGTTTACCTTGATGGTTTAAGTTCTTCGGCACTTTTTTATTTTGCATCTCTCAATACACCCATGCGGACCTACACGTTTCCAATTATTGCATCTCTATTACTCGTCGCGGCTACCGGCCATGCACAGCTTAAAAACATTCAGCTTGAGGGGGGCGCCAACCCGCCGGTGAGCGGCCCGGCAATCGCTATCAATCCTCGCATTCCTGGTAACATTGTGGCAACCGCCGGCAGCGGGCGTTTGTACAAAACGTCGGACGGCGGGGTAACGTGGACTCCTTCCCAAATGTCATCCATGAAAACCGGAAACGGGCTGCTGATCTGCGACAGGAAAGGAACGTTTTACCATTTCCACGTTTCTGACGCGCTTACTAGTGGGATACCAACCGATGGGAAGTTCGATCAGATCGTTTGCCAGGTTTCCGGCGATGGCGGTCAATCGTGGGGAATGGGCAATCCGATCGGCTTTAGCCCACCCAAGAACCAGACCAGACCGTGGGCAACCGTTGACGATAAAGAGAACGTCTACCTTGTATGGACACAGTTCGACAGGTATAAAGATGATAATCCCAACTGCCAGTCGACCATTATGCTAAGCCGATCTGCTAATGGGAAGAAGTGGAGCCGGCCCCAGCAAATCTCGCAAACACCGGGCGACTGCAATGACAGCGATAACAGCGCGCTTGGTGCAACCCCCGCAGTAAGCGCGGACGGCCGGACTTTTGTCAGCTGGGCAAACCAAAGCAGGATCTTTATTGACCGCTCTTTCGATGGCAATGTATGGCTCACAAATGACATTGGTGTAACCAACCAGCCTGGCGGGTCGGACTTCAAGGTCCCCGGCTGTTCAACAGCCAGTGGTGGCGTGCCAGTACTCATCGCTGACAGAACAAAAACCCAGATGCGCGGAAGCCTTTACCTTTTATGGTCCGACCAGCGCAACGGGCCCGACGACACTGATGTATGGTTAATGCGCTCGGCCAACTTTGGCGACTACTGGACATCACCGGTCAAGGTTAACAATGACGACGGTGGGAAGCATCAATACCTTCCTTCGATGGCGCTGGATCAGGCAACGGGGTACCTGTATGTAGTTTTTTATGATCGCAGGGCGCATGATGACAACCACACCGACGTTTACCTTGCCTACTCCATCAATGGCGGAGCTTCATTTGTCAACGTCAGGATCAGTGAAACGCCTTTCCTGCCGGGCGATAATGTATCAGCCGGTTACGCTACGGCAATCTCGGCCCACAAAGGCGTCATCACGCCGATCTGGACGCGCGTTGATAACGGCAAGTTCAGCACCTGGACGGCGGTGATCAAACAGGAAGATCTGTTGAAGATCAAGTAAGATCAGCAATTCTTGCCGTCGATATCACATGCGCCCGTCTCTGCCGGAACGGATTCCTGACTGATCTCGCGGAAAGCTCCCACGAAGGTCTCCGCAGGCTGGGCACCGGAAACGCCGTACTTGTTGTTGATAATGTAGAATGGAACACCGCTGATGCCGAGTCCTGCCATTTCGCGTTCGATCTTTTCAATGTTCGACAATGCCTTCTCGTCACTGTAGATCCGTTCATCGGCTGCAGTCTCGAGTCCGATGCTTTTGGCTACCGCGGTAAGATTTTCCGTTTTCGACAGATCAACACCATCTGTAAAATAAGCTTTGAAAAGAGCCTCCACCGCTTCGCGGTGTTTTCCTTCCAGTTTGGCGAGCTGAACCATGCTGTGGGCCATCCGGGTATTGGGCGAGACGTTTTGCTTATCATAGTTGAATTCGAGACCTTCCTGTGCGGCGACCCGCGTAACCTGACCAGTGAGCTGCTCGTAGCGGTCTTCACTGCCAAACTTGTCGATCAGGTACGTTTTGTGATCGGCACCTGTTGAGGGTAGGCCGGGATTGAGTTCAAACGGATGATATTCTACTTCGAAATCGTATTCAGATGATAGTTGGGACATCGCTTTTTCCAGCCTTCGCTTGCCGATGTAGCACCACGGACACACGATATCGGAAACGACGTCTATTTTGATAACAGGCTTCATAGTTTGTTTATTCAGTAACAGGGCTAAGTCGGCTAAAGTTCGTGCTTTGCCGGCGGCTGAAGATCAGGGTTACAGAACCCGGGAGGGTCTGGCGGACCTATTATCAGACCTTTAAAATTAAAACCTTTGTTGTACTTTTGTGCCTTGTCCGCCTGTTCCGGACCTTATTAAAAGGCCTGCCAGCGGTTTAAAAAAAGAAAAACACAAAATCATGACGGTTGACGAAAAAGTTAAGTTTAAGGTTAAAGACCTTTCCCTGGCAGCCTGGGGACGCAAAGAAATAACACTGGCAGAAGCGGAAATGCCGGGTTTGATGGCATTGCGGGAAGAATTCGGAAAGCAGCAGCCACTGAAGGGCGCACGCATCGCAGGATGTCTGCACATGACAATTCAGACGGCGGTGCTGATTGAAACACTTACGGCGCTGGGCGCAGAGGTATCCTGGTCGTCCTGCAACATTTTCTCGACACAGGATCACGCTGCCGCGGCGATTGCTGCTGCGGGCATTCCGGTGTACGCATGGAAAGGAATGAACGAAAAAGAGTTCGACTGGTGTATTGAACAGACGCTTTATGCCTTCAAGGATGGTCAGCCGCTGAACATGATCCTCGACGATGGCGGCGATCTGACGAATATGGTGCTGGATCGCTTTCCACAACTGGTAACGGGTATCCGCGGCATTTCCGAAGAAACGACGACGGGCGTTCATCGCCTCATCGAACGGTCAAAGAACGGAAAACTGCCCATCCCTGCCATTAACATTAACGATTCCGTTACAAAATCAAAATTCGATAACAAGTACGGTTGTAAAGAGTCGTGCGTGGATGCGATCCGCAGGGCGACCGATATCATGATCGCCGGAAAAGTGGCGGTCGTTGCCGGCTATGGCGACGTTGGTAAAGGGTCTGCCGCTTCGCTTCGCGGTGCGGGAGCGCGGGTCATTATTACAGAGATCGATCCGATCTGCGCGCTGCAGGCTGCGATGGACGGATATGCTGTTAAACGCATGGATGATGCGGCCCAGGAAGCTGATATTATTGTAACCGCTACGGGTAATCACAGCATCGTGGTGGACCGTCATTTCCTCGCGATGAAGGATAAAACGATTGTCTGTAACATCGGGCACTTCGACAATGAGATTGATGTAGCATGGCTGAATACGAATGGCAAGAAAGACGAGATCAAACCTCAGGTTGATCTCTATACATTGGCCAACGGACGCCAGGTGATCCTGCTGGCCGAAGGCCGCCTGGTGAACCTTGGTTGTGCGATGGGCCATCCTTCCTTTGTCATGTCTAATTCATTCACCAACCAGACGCTGGCGCAACTGGAGCTTTGGAATCATTCAGATAAATATGAGAACAAGGTATACATGCTGCCTAAACACCTCGACGAAAAGGTTGCCAAGCTTCACCTGAAGAAGATCGGTGTGGAGTTGGAAGAACTCACACCTTCCCAGGCCAAATACATCGGCGTGGAGGTGAAGGGCCCTTTCAAGCCGGAGTATTACAGGTATTAATTTCCGGTTAGATCATATTGAAAATAACCTGCGATTATCGCGGGTTATTTTTTTTGCCCTTTTTTTGGCGGTGGATCATTTTGATTGATACTGCCCAGGTTGAACCGCTTGGTTCAAGCGACGAATAAACCGTGCAATGCGATCATATACTCATACTCGTCCTGGAAATTCACCTGCTGATGATGTTGTTTCTGATTGGCGATGTAGTGGTATACGCGATTGATTTGTGATTCGCTGACAGAAAACGCGCCGTATCCTGTTTGCCAGGCAAATTTTTCAACGATGAAATCGTTTTGGTTAATCCAATGAGAAGATGACCCTTTAACGTTTTTGATTACTTCTGATAAAGACCGCGATGGCGATTGAAGAAAAAGCATGTGCGCGTGGTCGGGCACGCTATTGAAAATGCGCAGCGAACATCCCATCTCGGTAAAACACTGAAACATAAAGTCGTTCAGGCGCGCTTCCAGGAAGGGTGATATCAACGGATCCCCATTTTTAGTCGCAAAAACAGCATGCACCCATAATTTGGTATGGGAATGATTCATAGCAGGCAACGGTTAACGAACTAATCTAATATTTTAAGACACGATGGTCAAGGCGTGTGTTCGATTGTCATGTATTTTTTAGAGAGATGTTCAGTCATTGTAGTCGGTTTGTTAAGAAATTGAGTTTCCATCTTATCTGAATTGTTAACGCAAAGTCGCTGAGGCCGCGAAGTGCGGCAAAGAAGGAGACAATAGAAATTGAGAAATTCAAAACATTCTTTGCGCTCATCCGCGTTCCTTCGTGTTTCCGCCGTAAAAACTGTAAGACAATTAAACTTAAGCCGAAGATTGCTGAAGCGATTTGCCGATCGTGATGAGGAAACCTTTCGTATCAACGCTCACGTTTAAACGGTCGCCGATTGCCTTTTGATCTTTGTTGTTATCTTTATAAAAAATTATAGAATGAAGCACCTGCTGATTTATTTGTTTCTCGGCGGCATTATGCTGACTACCGGGTTCAGTCCGCGCCAGGATGATCATGTGGAATTTGTTTGTCTCAAAACGCACAAGGCTTCCAACACGTGTCATTTTAATTTTAAAATAGACGGCGAAAAGTACCGCTACGTCGATATCGGTTGCAAGTTCAGCAAAAAGAAAGAAGACCTTATAAAAAAGGCAAAAGCCGGAACCGTTGCCCTTTCCAAAGACTGGAAGATCGACTGTCCCGAGCCGAAAGAATAGCTTATTAGTGAATGCCCATCTCCTGCTGCAGGCCTTCCAGTGATTTGCCTTTTGTTTCAGGAAGCACCCGCCATACAAAGATCCCCTGAAGCACCATCATCAACGTGAAGAAAAGAAAAGAGTAAAATCCACCTTGTTCTGCTTCTGCGATCCGGGGGAATATGAACGAGATGGCGGCAGCCATGATCCAATGCGTTGAGCTTCCCAGGGTTTGTCCCATTGACCGGACCTTATTAGGAAATATTTCGGAAATGAAAACCCAGATCACCGCGCCTTGTGAGAAAGCGAAGAAGGCGATGAAGCCTACCAGGTAAAACATCACAGCTGAGCCGCCAAAATCGCGTGTATAAAAGGCGTTGGCAACGAGTCCGAGAGAAATGACCATGCCTACCGAGCCAACGATCAATAAATTTTTCCGGCCGAATTTATCGATCACACTGATGGCCAGCAAGGTGAACACCATATTGGTAACGCCGATGGACACGGCCTGCAGCAGCGCGGTGTCTTTGGCCAGTCCCGTCATCTCGAAAATGCGCGGCGCATAGTACATGATCGCGTTTATACCTGAGACCTGGTTAAAGACGGCCAGCATGACCGCATAGAGGATGGGACGATTATACTTCCCGTTAAACAGGCTTTCTTTCAGCGCGCCGGTTTGGGTATGGAGTGAGTCTATGATGGTTTTCACCGCCTGGTCAGGATCAGGTTCACCCAGGTGAATGAGCACCTTCTGCGCTTCGCCTACGCGATTGTGTTTGACCAGCCAGCGCGGGCTTTCAGGAATGATGAAAACCAGCACGAAAAATAAAAATGATGGCGCTGCCTGAACGCCCAGCATCCACCGCCATGATTCTTCGCTGACATTAAAAAGCAGGTAGTTGGAAATGAATGCTATCAAGATACCACTCACGATCATGAACTGGAACATGGCCACCAGCCTGCCGCGCTTGTAAGCGGGCGATATCTCTG